>CAMWQF010000074.1 GCA_947176285.1 uncultured Porphyromonadaceae bacterium | reverse complement strand
CGCTCCAATCCAGCGACCCCAGGGACTCTCAAATTTATGAGATGGGCTCTTAACACTCAACTATAACTCATACCATATGACACCAGTCTACGAAGACAATCATATAATAATAGTCCGGAAAGAAGCCGGGGAGATAGTGCAAGGCGACAAGACGGGGGATACTCCACTATCTGAGATAATAAAGGCTTATCTTAAAGAAAAGTATCAAAAGCCTGGAAATGTATTCTGTGGCGTAGTGCATCGCATCGACCGTCCGGTAGCAGGGCTTGTAGTTTTTGCAAAGACTTCGAAGGCTCTTACCAGATTAAATGAAATGCTTAAGAAAGGAGAAATACATAAGACCTATTGGGCACTCGTAGAAGGGAAAAGAACTGAGAAAGAGGGAGAAATTGAATCCTGGCTTCAGTCTGATGGAAGACTTAATAAAACAAGGGTAGTCAGCAAAGGGGCTCCGGATGCCAAATTGTCTAAGTTAAAATATCGGGTGATTGCCGAGGGAGATAGATATTCTTTATTGGAAGTTGAGTTGCTGACCGGAAGAAAGCATCAGATAAGGGCTCAACTTTCATCTACAGGAACTCCTATCAAAGGAGACCTGAAATATGGGGCAAGACGATCTAATCCGGGAGGTGGAATTTCACTTCTTGCAAAAAAAATCGAGTTTATTCATCCCGTATCAAAAGAGAAAATACAGATTGAGACCGCCCCCCTGCCGGAAATGCTTCCGATTATTGGAGAATAATTTGGAAATCGCATAATTTTTGATTAATTTTGCACACAAAATGAAATGTGTGCAATATCAGTGGTGATATTTAACAAATAAACCAGAAAGACGTGGGACTTAAGACACGGGAAAGATTCATTGAAGTGGCCCGGCAGCTTTTCGCCAGAAAAGGTGTCGAGAACACTACCATGAATGATATTGCCTCAGCTTCAGAGAAGGGACGACGTACAATCTATACCTATTTCAAAAGCAAGCGTGACATCTATAATGCTGTAATCGAGCAAGAGACAGACATTGCTCTTTCACAACTCCGTACTATAGTAGCCAAAGCCATCCCCGCAGATGAAAAGCTCAGAGAGTATATTGATGCTCATTTCGAGACAATGCAGGAAGTCGTTTCGCGAAACGGATCTCTTCGCGCATGGTTTTTCAGGGATGTCAGGAAGGTTGATAGAGCGAGAAGGATTGTAAGCAGAAAGGAAACCATTCTTCTTCAGCAGATTCTTGCAGAAGGAGTAGCAGAAGGTATTTTTGAAATTGACAATATCCCTCGCACTGCGCTTGTCATCACTAAGACCATACAAGGACTTGATGTGCCTTATATTCGCGATGATCTTTCCGAAATTGGAGTGGATAAAGACGAACTTTCAAAATCCTTCGTTAAGATCTTGCTTCAGGGATTAAGAAAACGATAAGCCCAGGCATTCAGATAAATTGACTGAAAACATCATACGAATATCAAAGACCCACTTATGTATATAAACGCAATAGGACATTACATACCGGAAGAACGCGTCACTAATGAACACTTCAAGAATCTTAACGGACTTGATGCCGACTGGATAGTGCAACGCACCGGTATTGAGACTCGCAGCAGATGCTCAGCAGATGAGAATATAGATACTATGGCTTATGAAGCCGTAGAGAATGCTCTTCCACGACTCCCCTACTCCATTAAGGATGTAGACTTGATTGTGGCTGCCCATTATTGCGCTTATGACACTGTAGGCACTGCAGCTCACAGAGTGCAAAGGAAATATGGCATTAATGGCGCGAAGGCGGTATACGCGTCTTCCGCATGCAGTTCGTTTGTCAATGGACTTGAGATCGTAGAAGGCTACTTTGCAATGGGAAAGGCGAAGCGGGCTCTTCTTATATGCAGTGAACAGAATTCATATTATTCCAATGATTCCGATCCAAAGGCAGGGCATCTTTGGGGAGATGCTGCTGTGGCATATTTTTTGAGCAAAGATAAAGAATCAGATAATGATATTGAGGTGCTTTCAGTCTACACTGAGGGGCTTGGACACGTTGGGAAAGGACCGGATGGAGTTATGCTGCGACCGAAAGAAGATGGCATCGCCATGCCTGATGGTCGCGATGTATTTATGAATGCTGTAAAATATATGGAGCATGCACTCAACAAAAGTCTTGAGAATTGTGGAGTCAAAAGAGAAGACCATGCATATTTCATCACTCATCAAGCCAACATGCGAATTGTAAAGCAACTTGCTCGAATGATGGGGACACCGATGGAGAAGTTCCTGAACAACATTCAGGAATTAGGCAATACCGGCAGTGCAAGCGCTCCCCTTGTATTAGCACAGCATCAAGATGAACTTAAAAGTGGTGACATCGTGTCACTTATGGTATTTGGCGGAGGCTATTCCTGTGCAGCTTTCACTATTAGGAAATAATCAGGACTAATTAATAATTCATAATGCATGATTATTAGTCTCTGAAGACCAGCAATAATGCATTCATGATATTATACATTAATTTGGTCAATACTTAGAGATTAAATATTGGAGATTAATGATTGATTTTTCTAATTGATATTTAGTTATTTATATTAGAACGTCTTTTTTATTAACAAAAATTAACACAAAAACTCTTGACAAAGGGGCAAAAATGTTGTAATTTTGCATTCGCAATCACACCGCGGGATGGAGCAGTGGTAGCTCGTTGGGCTCATAACCCAAAGGTCGCAGGTTCGAGTCCTGCTCCCGCCACCCTTAAGGCTTTCGATTTTATCGAAAGCCTTTTTTTGTACTTGCTCCGACCTGTCCGACTAGTCCGACTTGTCTGACCAGTCTGACCTGTCCGACCAGTCTGACCTGTCCGACTTGTCTGCCACTTCCGACCCATCCGGCCAGTTATTTGTTATAGTAATAGAATGAATTAAAACTACTATGCGAGAAAAGGAATTTTTGCCGAATATAAAAAAAATCGGCATCGAAGAAATAAATGATATGCAGAAGCGTGCTATGGCTGCAGCTTCAGAATCAAAAGAGATTATTCTTGTTGCCCCTACAGGATCAGGCAAGACAGTGGCATTTACTCTCCCTATGCTAAAGTGGCTTAATCCGCCTACGGGACGAGTTCAGGCTATAATTATTGCACCTTCTCGAGAGCTTGTGATCCAGATAGCGGGGGTGGTAAGAGAAATAGCCTCCGGATTTAAAGTAACTGCACTTTATGGAGGCCATAACGTAGAGGATGAAGTGAACACTCTTAGTGTGACCCCTGATATAATCGTTGCCACCCCGGGCAGGCTTCTTGATCATCTTAAGAGAGAAAACGTTGACCCTACTCCTACACGCATTCTTATCCTTGACGAATATGACAAATCTTTGGAATTAGGATTTGAAGACGATATGCGCAAAATATTCAACAGGCTTAAGAATGTCAGCCGTATTATCCTTACTTCTGCAACAGCAAGCACTACCCTACCGGCATTCATAAAACTTGAAAATCCTCTTGAAATCGACTTTTCTGGAAATTCCAGTGATGTAAGGGATCGTATGAAGATCTATAGAGTAGATACCGATAAAGATAAACTGGAATCACTTCTAAATCTATTGAGAAGCATATCAAAAGAGGATATTCCGGAACGGACAATCGTATTTGTCAATCACCGCGAAAGTGCTGTGCGAGTAGCGGAGTTTCTGAAAAAACATAAGGTGGCATGCGCTCTTTATCATGGAGAACTCGATCAGTTCCAACGTGAGGACGCTATCTCAATGTTCAACAACGGCTCTGCCCCAATCCTGATAGCAACAGACCTCGCCGCTCGTGGACTCGACATACGAGGTGTCAGCAACATCATACATTATCATCAGCCACTCACTCCGGAAACATATACACATCGCAACGGTCGTACAGCCCGCGTGGATGCAAGCGGCGACATATATGTGCTTACAGGCCCGGATGAGGAACTTAAACCATTCATTGAGACCGACGGCACCTACCGTCCGGATCCAAATGCCTCCTCGTCATTGAAAAGCGACAAAGCCACTATACGAATCAGTGCCGGACGTAAGGAGAAACTCTCAAAGGGTGACATTGTGGGTTTCCTTTGCAAAGAAGGAGGCCTGGAAGCCTCGGAAGTTGGACCCATCACCCTCTCCGACCACCATGCCCTTGTAGCAGTTCCCTCCAATAAGGCAAAAGCCCTTATCAAAGACTTAGAGCCAAAGAAAATCAAAGGGAACAGAAGGAAACTAACACTCCTTTAATTTCAATTTAGACAAGACTTTACTATTAGATGCCCTAAAATTGAAATAACGATCGATAATACTAATATTATTAGCAATTGCCATCCCCATTTCAACTTCTTAAAATAGAATCTACCAATAATTGTCCCCAAAACTATACTTATCGATATTATCGTATCAGAAAGTCCTTCATTCATAAGTCAATTGAAATATAAGGCCCGCGAACATAATTCGCGAGCCTTTACTAATTATCATATCACTGTATAGGAATTATGCATTAATACCTATCAGTCATTTTTACGGAGTTTGATCTCTTCTTCAGTCAGTTCGGGATCTTTACCCCAGTCCTGCTTTGAGAGACGCACGTAGTTGTTGTAGCGCCAGCGTGCGTTATCTTCGCAAGCCTTGAAGAGTTCATCAGCTGCCTCAGGACACATCTTCTTCACAGAAGCGAAGCGAACCTCACCTGCGAGGAAGTCCTGGAACTTGCTCCAATCCGGTTCTTTGCTGTCTAGGCTAAACGGATTCTTGCCTTCTTCCTCAAGAGCAGGATTGTAGCGCCAGAGATGCCAGTAACCGCAATCTACTGCGAGTTTCTCTTCCTTCTGGCTCTTACCCATACCGGCCTTAAGACCATGGTTGATACATGGAGCATATGCTATGATGAGTGATGGACCATCATATGCCTCAGCCTCGCGGATAGCCTGGAGAGTCTGAGCATTGTTTGCACCCATAGCAATCTGAGCAACGTATACATATCCGTAAGTTGTAGCCATCAAGCCGAGATCCTTCTTGCGGATACGCTTGCCGGCAGCAGCAAACTTAGCGATAGCACCGATCGGTGTAGACTTAGAGCTCTGGCCACCTGTGTTAGAATATACCTCAGTGTCAAGAACGAGGATATTGACATTCTTGCCTGAAGCAATCACATGGTCAAGGCCACCGTAACCGATATCATAAGAAGCACCGTCACCGCCGATGATCCACTGGCTACGCTTAGAAAGGAACTTCTGGTTGTTGCGGATGATGTTGCAGAGGTCGCAATCACACTTAGCGCAAGCTTCAACAAGAGCTGCACCTGCCTTGCGAGATTCCTTAGCATCTTCGCGAACTTCCATCCACTTAGCAGCAGCAGCCTTGATTTCATCGCTGCAGCAATCGCAAGTCTGGATCTTATTGCAAGTGTCTACCAGACGCTCACGCATCTTCTCATATGCGATATACATACCAAGACCGAACTCACAGAAGTCTTCGAAGAGGGAGTTTGCCCAAGCCGGACCTTGACCTTCAGCGTTAGTAGTATAAGGAGTTGAAGGAACAGAACCGGAGTAGATAGAAGAGCAACCTGTAGCGTTAGCTACGATCTCGTGGTCGCCGAAGAGCTGAGTGATAGCCTTAACATAAGGAGTCTCACCGCAACCGGAGCAAGCGCCTGAGAACTCGAAGAGAGGCTTAGCATACTGGCTCATCTTCACATTCTGCTGAATGTTGACGAGATTAGCCTTGTTAGATACGTGATCCTCGCAGTATTCCCAGTTCTTAGCCTGACCTTCCTGAGTCTCGAAGTGCTTCATCTCGAGAGCCTTCACGCCCTTCTTGCCCGGGCAGACATCAGCACAGTTGCCGCAGCCAAGACAGTCGAGAACATCAACCTGCTGAACGAAGCGGAGACCTTCGAGGCCCTTGCCGATTGCAGGAAGAGTGTGATCCTCGCCAAAAGGTGCGTTTGCCATTTCCTCTGCATTGAGAAGGAACGGACGGATTGCAGCGTGAGGACAAACATAAGAACAGATGTTACACTGTATACAGTTTTCAGGATTCCATTCAGGAACGAAAGCAGCAACACCACGCTTTTCGTAAGCAGCAGTACCCTGCTCCCAAGTGCCGTCTTCACGACCTACGAAAGTGCTTACAGGAAGAAGGTCGCCATCCTGTGCATTGATCGGACGAACAACATTAGTGATGAATTCAGGCTCGTTGAGCTTAACGGGAGCATCCTCCGGAAGTTCTGCCCAAGCCGGATCAACGTCAAGTTTCTTGTATTCACCACCACGGTCAACTGCAGCATAGTTCATGTTGACAATATTGTCACCCTTCTTGCCATAGCTCTTCTTAATGAACTTCTTCATCTGCTCTACAGCGAGATCTACAGGGATCACCTCAGTAATGCGGAAGAATGCAGACTGAAGGATTGTGTTGGTGCGGTTGCCAAGACCGATTTCCTGAGCAATCTTAGATGCGTTGATATAGTAGAGTGTGATATTGTGCTTAGCAAGGTATTTCTTAACCTTGTTAGGAAGGTTTTCAGCAAGCTCCTCACCTTCCCAGATTGTATTGAGAAGGAATGTGCCGCCATCCTGAAGACCACGAAGCACATCATACATATGGAGGTAAGCCTGAACGTGGCAAGCCACGAAGTTAGGAGTATTTACGAGATATGTACTGCGGATAGGTTCGTCGCCGAAACGGAGGTGTGAGCAAGTGAAACCACCTGATTTCTTAGAGTCATAGCTAAAGTAAGCCTGGCAATATTTGTTGGTGTTTTCACCGATGATCTTCACAGAGTTCTTATTAGCACCGACAGTACCGTCAGCACCAAGACCATAGAACTTAGCCTGGAACATTCCCTTGCCACCGACATTGATTTCAGGAAGCTGAGGAAGTGACAGGAATGTCACGTCATCTTCAATACCTACAGTGAAACGATCCTTTGGTTCTGCAGCCTCGAGGTTCTCATAAACTGCAAGAATCTGAGCAGGAGTAGTGTCCTTTGAAGAAAGGCCATAGCGACCGCTGATGATAACGGGAGCACCTTCAACGCCATAGTATGCATCCTTGACATCGAGTGCGAGAGGTTCGCCGTTTGCTCCCGGTTCTTTAGTGCGGTCAAGCACGCAAAGACGCTTGCAAGATGCAGGAACTGCAGCGAAGAGATGCTTCACACTGAAAGGACGATACAAGTGAACGGAAACGAGACCTACTTTCTTACCCTGAGCACGGAGATAGTCGATAACTTCCTTAGCAGTATCTGTCACAGAACCCATTGCAATGATAACGTTTTCTGCCTCAGGATCACCATAATAGTCGAAAAGTGAATAGTTGCGGCCTGTGATCTTGCTCACTTCCTTCATGTATTCCTCTACGATTTCAGGAACTGCATCATAATACTTGTTGCAAGATTCACGATGCTGGAAGAATACGTCCGGGTTCTCAGCCATACCGCGAGCCACAGGAGCATCAGGAGAAAGAGCACGCTTGCGGAAGTCGGCAAGTGCATCCTGGTCGATGAGAGCTGCGAGAGCATCCTGGTCGATCACTTCGATCTTCTGAATCTCGTGAGATGTACGGAAACCATCGAAGAAGTTTACAAAAGGAACACGGCTCTTGAGAGTAGCGAGATGTGCCACACCTGAGAGGTCCATAACTTCCTGTACGCTTCCTTCTGCAAGCATTGCGAAACCTGTCTGGCGAACTGCCATTACGTCCTGATGGTCGCCGAAAATAGAAAGCGCATGGCTTGCGATAGTACGTGCTGACACGTTGAACACGCAAGGAAGAAGCTCTCCGGCAATCTTATACATGTTAGGGATCATCAGAAGGAGACCCTGAGATGCAGTGTAGGTTGATGTAAGTGCACCAGCCTGAAGAGATCCGTGTACAGCACCGGCTGCACCTGCCTCAGACTGCATTTCCTGAACATGAACTGTTTCACCGAAGATGTTTTTTCTGCCTGCTGCGCTCCAGTCGTCTACATATTCCGCCATTGTTGAAGATGGGGTAATAGGGTAGATAGCAGCAACTTCAGTAAACATATAGCTTACGTGTGCGGCTGCCTGGTTACCATCGCAGGTCAGAAACTGCTTTTGATTGCTCATAATCTGATCTTTTGATAAAATTATTTAAAGGTTGTATGATTATCCTTAGGTAGTAAATGTATAAGAATGAAGTAGTTTTGCACCACTCCTTTTAGAATATGCAAAATTAATAAAAAATATCTGAATAGACAATAAAAAAAGACGTGAAATTCACGTCTTTTTCAGAATAGTTCTATTTTTTTGGCGAAGTTTATTTGCTTAAACTTTCAAACATTTATACTTCTAAACATTTAAACCACTAAACATTTAAACCTCTAAACATTTAAACTTCTAAACATTTAAACTTCTAAACCAATTACTCTGCAAGAAAAGCCTTAACTTTGCCAAGAACATTGTCAACGGTATATCCGAATTTCTCGTCAAGCACCTTAGCAGGAGCAGAGGCGCCGAAACGTTCCATACCGAAGATTTCCCAATCTCCCTTCATTACAGGATAAAGAGAAGCAGGAAGTCCGGCAGTGATACCAAAGACTTTCACTCCGTTAGGAATCACTTCATTCTTATAGGCTTTTGGCTGACGGCAGAAGAGACCGACTGAAGGCACTGATACCACGCGAGCTCCAATTCCCTCTTCTCCAAGTTTTTCTGCTACATGATAAGCAAGTGCGACTTCAGAACCGTTGGCTACGAGTACAACCTTAGTGTCTGGAGCATCATAAACCACATATCCGCCCATACCGCTCTTTGCTGCTTGAGCCGAGCGATTCTCAGTCGGAAGGTCTTCAAGATTCTGACGTGAAAGCACGAGAACTGTCGGCGACTTCTTGTTTTCAAGTGCCAAACGATAGCTTTCTACAGTCTCAGCACTGTCACAAGGACGAAGCACAAGTGCAGCCTGATGTCCTGCAAGATTATCCATCTGCTCGAGGAGGCGGATCTGAGCTTCCTGTTCTACCGGCTCATGAGTAGGACCATCCTCTCCAACGCGGAATGCATCGTGTGTGAAAATAAATTTCACAGGAAGTTCCATGAGGGCTGCCATGCGGATAGCCGGTTTCATATAGTCAGAGAATACGAAGAATGTGCCGCAAGCTGCGATGCAACCGCCATGGAGAGCGATACCGTTGCAGATGCAAGCCATAGTGAGTTCGGCTACACCACTCTGAAGGAATGCTCCTGAGAAATCACCTTTCACAAAAGCGTGAGTTTTCTTAAGGAAGCCGTCTGTTTTGTCTGAATTGGCAAGGTCAGCAGAACTTACGATCATGTTGTGCACATGATCTGCAAGGAATGAAAGCACTGCTGCAGAAGAAGCACGTGAAGCCATGTTGGGCTTAAGCGCAACCTTTGTCCAGTCGAGATCAGGAAGTTTACCATCGAGCCAATCCTGAAGAGTCTTAGCCTCCTCTGGATTTTTCTCTGCCCATTCAGCATATTTTGCCTTGCGCTCTTTTGCGTAAGCAATGAGTTGCTCGCGGCGATCAGCATAAAGTTTCTTGACGTCATCCCAGATCTGCCAAGGATTCTGAGGATCACCACCGAGGTTAGCCACAGTTTTGTCCATGTCAGCACCGGCTGCAGAAAGTGGCTGGCCATGTGTGTTTACATGTCCTTCAAGGCTTGTGCCATCAGTAGCCACAGTCTTGCGTGCCATGATTGTGTGGCCGATGATAAGGGTTGGACGCTCTTTCTCTTCGCGAGCGGCCTCAATTGCTCCTGCGATAGCGAGAGGATCCGTACCGTCTATTTCGAGAACATTCCAATTCCATGCACGATATTTAGCGGCAGTGTCTTCTGAGGTAACATCCTTCACTTTTGTAGAAAGCTGAACTTCATTGCTGTCATAGAACATTATGAGGTTGTGTAGTCCAAGATTTCCAGCGATGCGGCCCGCACCTTGAGAAATCTCTTCCTGAATACCACCGTCAGAAATGAAAGCATAAGTCTTATGCTCTACCACTTCACCAAAACGGGCGGCGAGAAAACGCTCTGCGATAGCGCAACCTACTGCATATACATGTCCCTGTCCGAGAGGACCTGAACTGTTTTCAATGCCACGTTCCACTTCAAGTTCCGGGTGTCCCGGAGTAGCAGTACCCCACTGGCGGAAGCCCTGAAGTTCTTCGATAGTGAATTTGCCTGAAAGCGCCAAAACTGAATAGAGCATTGTGCTCATGTGGCCCGGGTCAAGGAAGAAACGGTCGCGAGCGAACCAGTTTGGATCTTCCGGGTCATAGTTAAGGAAAGAAGAATAGAGGACGTTGACGAAGTCTGCACCGCCCATAGCACCACCTGGGTGGCCTGATTTTGCTTTTTCCACCATTTCTGCGATGAGGACACGCATGTTGTCCGCGCCGCGGGTGAGAAGGTTTGGATCTAAGG
>CAMWQF010000073.1 GCA_947176285.1 uncultured Porphyromonadaceae bacterium | reverse complement strand
TAGCTTCCGGAAGTGACGAGCTGCTGCATGAAAGGATATAGAGCCGCCATCTGAGTGGCCGCATCTGTTATCTCATCTGAGACAAGAGCGGCGATAGCCGTTCCTATCAGATTACCCTTTACAGAGTTCTTCAGAAGAGTCGTATTTTTAGGAATCTCCGTTGTCACAAGCTCAGCGGCGCGTTTGATCTGGTATAGATTCTGCATCGCACCCTGGGCATTTGACAGGTATTCCAGCATCTTGTTCTCGACGTTATGTACCCGGTCAAGCGCCAGGGCCACGGCAGTCTCCGCTGCGATTATCTTCTCTTGGGTAGTCTTCCGCTTCTTGTGGACGCTTTTCAGCTCCTCCGTCTGGAGGATGACGGCAGCTGTTAAAGTGGGGTCGGTCTGCTGGGCCATACATGGCAAGCCACTCGTCAATAATTTCAGAGATATGGCGAGGGTAACAGCACCTCCCTTTATAGATACCTTCATTATTCACAGTTTTAATGATGATTTACGTTGTTCCGCAAGATTGCTCTCACGTTCATGTTTACTCTGAGTCAGGACTGTTTCCATAGGCTTGTTCATCAGGCAGTCGTTCCAGTCCTTGAAAGCCTTTGGCGGAGTCCATTGACCGACTTTGTGCCTGATGGAGATATTCCTGTCGACCTGTGCAGGGACGGGACTTTCGGGATCCACCTCAAAAGATTTTCCCTTTGCCTCCACCTTCAAGCCTTCTGCTGTCTTGGTAATCCTGATGGGAAAATCCTCAACAAGAGCCATAAGTCGCAACCCGTAGATGCGTCCTGCAATGTCGTTGTCGAAACAGTCGATCGCTCTGGCATTGGGAAAACGCTCCATAGCCTTCTGAATCTGACCGTCGGAAAAAGTTCCACCAAGTGATACAAGAGCTATGTTACTGTCGAGACGGACACGGTTCATCTGATAGAAAGCCATTGCATCAAAGGCAGACTCGCAAAAGAATACAGACCTTACATTATCAATATTCCCTCCGGAAAGATCAGCTACCCAAGCGGCAGATGATGAGTTGGTCCCGGCTGCCTTAGACTTGTAGCCACCCATACCGCGTATCTCATAACCCTTGATACCCGACTCATCAGACTCAGTATAAGGGAAGCCGATATTGTAGCCGTCGAAATTCTCATTCCTTGTGTCTCGTATAAGCGAGATGAATGGAGCGAGACTTCTGACAGTCTCATCTGATATGCCTCTCTGAGAGAAAATCCTCGGAATGCGTTGCGGATCTACCGGCCTCACCTCATACCTTGACTCATCGAAAACATGGCTCACATTAGCAGATCTGACATAATGGCTATCCTCTCTGAACTCAGGCTCCGGAACATTGGCGAATCGTGCCATGACCTTAGCCACTTTCTGCCAATCATCCTTGCCGGACACGATGAAGGAGTTAAGATTCTCCTTTATAAAGGTGATGACATCACCCTTGCTTCCGTCACGGCGGAAATAGACCTGTGAAGCCTTGTCCCGACGGTTACTTACTATGATGGTATCACGCCTGTCACGACCGTCTCCAAGCACCAGCTCGATATATTTGCCGACACCTGCCTTACGGTCAAGGCGATAGCCGAGGGAGTAAGCCACGTCATCGACCCCTACACGGGATTTCAGTTCCTTAAAGTTTATCTTGTAGTCAGCCATGTCGTTATGCTTTACAAAGAGAGTGATTTTGACATGGACTTTCCGATTCCGGCAATCTCAGACTGATAGTGCTTACGGGCAGTCATGTGAAGGAATGATTCCTTATCTTTGATGTCCGTGAGCTGGAAATAGGTCTTTGCCGTCGATTTCTCGATAGGCTTCATCCCGAGGTCAACACCGTCGTATGAAGCTCGTATCATATAGTCTCCGGAACGGGTCTTTAAGATGGCAGCGTTCTTGAAGGGTATTTCCTCGTTAGGATCCATAGGTTGCCACGGATCATTTTTCGCAAGATACGGCTGCTCACCGAGGGCGAGACGCTGCTTGTCGACATGATCAAGGATCAGTTCTGAAGCCTTGTTGACGTCGGCCATAACCGAAATAATGAACTTTGGTTCCTGCTTCAACTCCTCAATCCACGAATCAAGGTAGGCAGCGGAGTTGTCTGTAATCCTGGAGTCAAAACCCATAGAATGGCTGATCATAGCTGCTGTCAGCTCAGCCACAAGTTCCTCCTTGGCATATTTAGCATCACCAAACCTGCCACCTGATTCACGGTTGAGACGTTCAGGTGTCATAGTTGAATGAGCCATCTCGTGCAACATCGTGGAATAGAACTCCATACCGTCACGGTAGATCTCGTCGGGTTTGCTACTGATATTGAACTGTGACTTCATAGGTAAGATTACAATATCATGGGTGTGAGAATAATAGGCTTTGTTCTCTCTCTTGTCAGCCTGAATCGGACACAGCCATGACTGCTGCCGGATCATTTGGTCAAGAGCCGGATGGGAATACATACCATAAGTATCGCGCAACTCAGGAGCCTTGAACTTGTCAAGAAGTTTCTGCACACGTTCCGGCTGTACCTCACGGAGATTTGTCTGGTCGATATTGTAGACGGGAAAAGCCTTGATGAAAGGAATGACATCGAGATTCTTTCGTTCCTCCTTTGACATCGCCTTATACTCATCAGAACTGACTTTTCTTCCATTCTTGTCCTTTACCAACATATCCCAATAGACAACAGGGAATGCCTTTTCACCTTTGAGGACATGTGCCTTAAGGTTATGAGCCTGCTTGAATGTTAAATATACAGGTAGTTGATAACCTTTAATCTCAGTATAGAGCTGTAGGAAAAATGAGTTTGAGCCGGAGTAGTTACGTCCGCCGACATTCTGGGGGAGACCGGCGTAGCCATTGGCGCCACCGATCCAGCCCTTCTTCCATTCGGTATTCTTCATCTGCTCCATGCGCTCGATCATCATCTCGGCAAAGCGGTCGAGCGCGACCTGGCCCGCACCCTCCGATTTGCCGGGAAATGAGAAGTTAGTTCCAGATGCCATAGTCCTCGTCGTCGATTACCTGTCTGTCCATAGCGGAGATCTCGGTCTGTTCGAGATAGAACTCAGCCGCATCGTCCGATGGCTCGACACCGTGTTCCTCACACCAGCGGAGGAAATCCTTCTCGCTGTCGCTTTCCAGAACGAAACGCAGATGACCGATTTTCTTTTCCTGAAGGAGCTGCACAAGCTCGTCATATTCTATTTTTGACATATTATCAGTGATTTGAATTTTCTTTGAATGGATAGTTATGATGATCACATTTTCATGGAGGCTGATTTCTCCATCTTCATGGCAGGAGCGGCAAGGAGACTCCTGACCTCGTCGCCCACATACTTGGCAGCTATCTGCTCGCGTGTGGCAGTCTTAGTCTTATAGAGGGAGTAACCGTCATCGAATGACAGCTCTTTCTTCTCAGTCTTTCCACGTTCACCGAGATCGACAGCAACCTTCCACTTACCGTCTGAACGATCTTTGGCTATACGGATCTGCTCATTCTCGATACCCTCCGGCAGACGGAACTGCTGATAGTGGGAGGACAGATGCAGACGTTCGCCAAAGTTCTTTTCGACGAGCTGGCCGGGAGTCATCACGCGGTCGAAATAAGCGTTCAGATCCTGCCGTGATGCCACAGTCGACATCTTGTTCTCGCCAATCTGGGCGTAGAACTTATATTTGCCGTAATCGGGACGCTCCTGATCCTTCTCCTTGTAGACGTTGAACTTGTCGATGGTCATGTTCCCTTCGGGACCGGGGAGGACATTAGGAGTCTTGAAGGCCACCTCCGGAACTTTCGGCATAAGCTTTGTCGGATAATAGCGTTCCATCAGCTGCGGAACGGTCATCTCCTTCTTCTGATAGGCAGCGAGGTCAGCCGGATCCATCTTCTGCGGTTTCAGCTGCTCGCCGTTGAGCTTGGCGGTGAAATACCAGTCCTGCGAGTCCTTACCCTGAAAAGCGTGGCCGTGTGTAACCTTATCACCGTTCACTGTCACCATCTGGGGCTCACGTGGCTTGCGTTCCTGCTGTGCCTCCTGCTTCTGTTCGGACTTGGTATCTTGTTTCTTTTCGGCCTTGGCTTCAGTCTTGACTTCTGCCTTGGTCTCGGATTTAACCTCAGTCTTAGCCTCGGCTTTTGCCTTTGGCTGCTCCTGCTCGGGAGCCTTTTCTTTCTTTTTTCTTGGCATGGTAGTGTTTGTAAGTTGTGTTTCATCTGATTTGGAATGAGGTGTCTCCTTTGTCTTTACGGAATTGGTGACATCCTCTTTCTCCTTCTTTTTCTGCTTAGGGTCTTCAAGCTGCTCGCATATCGCAACCCTCATTCCGGCACGGACAAGCTTCGGAAGATATGTATCGAGAGCGTCGTGCTTGAAACTTGCAACCTCGGTCTTTACTCCTCCGATCTTTATTGACTCGATTTCAAGTCCGAGAATCTGCTTTGCCTTGACTGCATCCTGCCTGTAAGTCAGGTATTCATCTTTGGCTCGGAAAAGGAGTACAGCGTCGGGATGCTTTTTCTTCATCTCGTCGAACTGCCTCATAAGCGTCAGAGAATCCGGTGCTTCTGATTTCGTCATAAGCTTTTCGTTGGCTGAATCTGTCTGAATGCCGGAACTGATATAGTCCTGATACAGAGTATCGAGACTTTTTTTGAAATTCACTCTGGCAAGTTTTACCCTTTCCGCATACTCCTTCCTTTCATCAGGATGGTAATATCTTTGCTCGGTATGGTAATCCTCCTCGATGGTGAGCAGGTTATCCCATTCATCGTAAAGATCTTTTGGAAGGAGTGTCTTATCTCCGGAATACAGGTCATTCGGATTTATAAGGGAATCAAAATAAGCCCCGGCTTCAGACAATCGGTCATTATTCACATTTTCATATCCGGTCATGTCTAAAGTTTAAGACCGTTGGATTCTTTATCCTTTTGCGAATGGCTGAGCCTGATAGCCCTTTCGGTGGATTGCCGGTCAACGACCTGCTGATATTCCCAGCGGTTCTTGTCGGTCATAACCAGACCTATGTATTCCGGGTGCAGTTCGTCGTATTTGAGTTTCTGCTGACGTTCCCACTCCTTCATATCGCCTTGCACGACCTTGAATCCCTGGGGTTCCTTAAGGTCGATTCCGACAGTGACTTTCTCGCCTCCCACGTTGAGTTCCATAGGCTTGCCCTCGCGGACAGCCTGCTTCTGCTGAGTACCGAGTTCGATGTCGTTGACCTTCTCCATGTCTTTGAGACGCTGTTCCACCTGAACCTCAGTCACCCTCTTGTGAATGACGGATTTTGTTTCCGGATCAAGCTGGAGATACTGCCGTGTCTTCTCTCCGTTGAAATCGACGGCTTTCTCGATCACGTCGCCGCGACGCAGACGTTCTGCTTCGTATGGCGTGAGCTGTAGGATGTTGTCGCGTTTCTCGTCAAAGGCTGCCTTGACCGGATATGCGACAAGCAACGGATCTCCGTTTCTATCGGCAACCATCTGTAGTTTGAGCGGTAACGTGATAACGTCACCATTTCGGGCATTGATGGATACCTGAACGAGAGGCGTGACTTCACCGGAAATCAGCTTCTCCTTAACCTCATCGGGCAGTCTGTCGGCTTTCTCCCGGTCAATGCCCAGCAGTGCCAGTTTCTGATATGGCAGAGCATCGGGTTGATTTCTGTTGTGATTTTCCATTTAACGGTTATTGATAAGTTAATTTTGCGATGTCATTTCGCTTGGACGCTGCAAAATTATCCCTCAGATAACCCACAGAAAGAAATGCACAACACTATTCCGCTTACAATACTGATGATGCTGACAGCTGTCACAGCGTCGGCACAGTTCTATACTATCACGAGAGAGACGGAAATAATCGCGAAACCGATTGTTAAAATAGAAGAAGAGACTGAAATTAAGATAGATAGCATCAACATATCAGATTCTATCCAATCTTTAGCGACTGAATCCGAGAATGAAGAAAAATTGGGTCAGAAGATACTGAATGACCGAAAAAGTGACGATTACAAGTCTTTACAATCATTGCCTACGAGGGGAGGGGTTGTAACCGATGATAGTGATACAATAAATAAGCACTTCACCGCTGTTGATACATCCCACTCACTTCCTGTACTTACAATTCCCAATCTCCTCGTTGAAATCAAAAAGAACAACATCAAATATCCGAAGATAGTGCTGGCGCAGGCAATACTTGAAACTGGATGGTTCAAGTCATCTGTATGCCGTAACAAACACAATCTCTTCGGCCTGACGAATCCACGCACCGGCAAATACTACGAATTCAACCATTGGACCGAATCAGTGTCGGCATACAAATCGAAAGTACAATATAAATACTCCGGTGGAAATTACTTACTATGGCTCGACAAGATCGGCTATGCGGAAGAGAAAACCTATGTCAGAGCACTTATAAAAGTTCTAAAACAACTATAATGTATCAAGTGAAAAGGCAGCTCAGTAAATCCTGAACTGCCTTTTGTAATTATGCTTTCTTTATATCTAAGTTAGACTTTATCAATAATAAGAGTCTCTCCTAAATAAATGCTCTTAGAATAATCTTTTTGGTATGCTATCCATTCGTGAGGGTATTATTTCCCCGAACCCTGATTCAAAGCTATAACTGCGTTCCAATATGAGGTAGGAGGACAATCGAACCCAGGATCTAGACAGAAGATATTGAAAATTCCTGAATCATCGAACTCGTAACCGACAGCAAGCATGGCATGTGCGCCTCCACTGAATTGAGCAGAGATCATAATCGGCTTACCATTGTCAATGCACTCTTTGATTCGGTCGATTGTATGTAAATCTTGTTCATCATCCTGAGCTTTAGCTATAACATAATCTCCGATATGACGATTAATTATTGATTGAAGGTTGGAATAATCGAAACCATCTCTTACCAATCCTTTGTTTTCAAACAGAGCCTTAAAGAGATTTTTGATTGAATCTTTTTTCCGAATTTTACCATATAAATCTTCGAGTTGTCGCCGTGTTACAACATTTAGGATGAGCAGATACATCATCACACAATATACGGCACAAGCTCCGTCCAGATCACCTTGGCGAAGATGTACAGGATAGTATTTTCGGTTATAGACGCAACAACCGACCTCTCCATGAAAATATATGTTGTCAATTATCTGTATCATCAATATATACGTTCCATGAGACACAATGAAGAGAGCCCCCGTTATTCTCCGGATTCTCCAGGGTCAAATAACGAGTGTTGATGGGAATGACATTTTCTATGCCAAGAATATCCTTAAGTTGTTGTAAGGCGAGTTGATCACAAATTGAATCTGCATCATTCATGTTTTCGTCATTTCCAACAGTAGGCATAAGGACTACGTTTCCAATTCTTAGGAAATTGATATAAATCCATGAGTTATCTGTTCTCTTATCTCCAAACTTAAACTCATGAATGTTTTCTTTCTCAAAAAACTTGGAGAGTATTAATTTCAATTCGGTGACGTACCCTTTTTCATCATTGCCATAGTCAGAAATTAATATACTGTTATCATCGATTGGTGCCAATATCCCATCTGCATGACATAGAGGCAACTCATCATATTTTGAACATTCCTCTATTTCATACGGGTCAGAAGGTATGATGATGACGTGTTCAACCCTAAATGCTTCTTTTAATTCAGCTACTATCTCATCTTTTGTTTTTGAACAATTCTCCCGGAGAACCTTGTCAGTAAGAATAATCCTGTTGCCACAAAGTATTATATTACCTCCATCCAAAACAAGATCGCAATTCCTTAGCTCGACTCCTTCTTGCTGAAGAATGGGACACTGTTCTTTTTCAGGGGTGGAAAGGATACTTTCTCTATCATAGAATTTGGTTGTGATGTACTGCATCCTTTCTTCTGGATTGAGAAGATAGTCAGGCCTATATTTATAGCAGACAAATGTCTTGGGGGCAATTTGTACGGGCATATAGTCCCGTGCCCAAATATCCTTGGCTCTTTTGATGTCAGAATATTTGATGCCATTATTCCTTAAAGCCTTTTTGATAGCTGATGCGCAATGATAATCGGGCTGTGTGAAATGTGTTGAGAAGAACACATGATTGGTTAGACTGTCTTTCATACAAATTCTGTATATTTAGCTAAATCTTCCTTGAATGCTTAAGCTGGTTTGAAAGCAGGGATATTATGAGCCGGGACGATGAGCGTAGTGTTTTTACTGATGTTACGGGCAGTCTTCTCTGCACGTTGCTTTACAATGAAAGAACCGAATCCACGCAGGTAGACGTTCTCTCCATGAGCGAGGCTATCTTTCACCACTGCCATGAATTGCTCTATCACTGTGATAACGGAGACCTTATCAATTCCTGCTGCCTTTGCTATCTCTGTTGCGATTTCTGCCTTTGTCATAATATTTAGATGGAATTACACTTTATGATTCTGATTTTCAGAATGCAAAGTTAATAAAAAATACTGAATACTTTATAATGAAACCTGCCCAATGTACTAATGAACAGGTACAATGAGCAGGTTATAAGGATTGAAATTCTATTTTCGGAGCATTTTAAATATACCTCATAACAGACAATAAATAGTAATCAGATGTAAAGGATAGAAGGCGTAGAAACTGTATTTGGCGACTTCACCTTTGATGTTTCCACGTGTTCCATCATAAAGGAAGATGACGATTGAGGCGAGGATTGCCCCGGTAAAGCCGTAGTGCATCATCAGAGGGAATGTGAAGAGTATTTGTATAATTGCCTGCGAGGGAAAAGAGACGCTGCTCCGGCAGATCCACGGATTGATGGTCTGACGGCGGAGCATATAGAAGATAACAATCATCAGTATACCGCGCCACTCATAATCTACGCCTGACCACCATGCCAGACAACATAGAATAAGTATCGAGAAGCAACACAGTGGCCCGTGTTCACATAAACGGTCAAACACAGCAAGTGTGGCCACTCCAAGAGAGAGGGAGAACATGACATTGTGGGTTCCGTCATAGCCATTGAGCAAGTTCCATGGAATCTCACTTAACAGTGCGAATCCAAGCAGAGTAAGGAAATAACGTGTCCGGCTTCGGGTATGGGCGAAGCCTTCCGCAATTAGGAACGCGAATACCGGGAATGCGATACGTCCGAAACAACGGAGTACATTATATAAAGGAGTGTCCGGCTCCATCAGGAAATAAGCGCAGTGGTCGGCAGCCATCGACAGCACGGCAATAATCTTCAGTGCGCTTCCACTCATACGGAGTGAAAGCGGCACTGAAAACGATTTGGATATAAGCGTATTCTCCATAAGTAATATATTAAGCGATACCAAGAAGTTCCTTGACCATTGCTTCCACCTCCTGATTGACACGCTTGAAATTGCGGTTAAGCATGATTTCCTTTTCGCGGTCGTTCTTAAATTCATAGATTTTGGGAAGATCAACATAGTGACTTTCCTCGTCCTTGATTTTTTTCATGTCAAAGTTCGTCTTACAGAAGTACTTGGTAGTTTTGAACTCCTCGGACTGCTCGATGTCGAAGCTCGACAGCATCTTCTTGTCAGTGGCGGTGAAATCTCGTGCCGCCTGACCTGCAAGCCAACCTGTAGCCATGTCAGCAATCTTCGCCGCAGGAACCAGATAGTCAAGTTTTTCTGAAATCGAGGTTGAAATTTTGCTGTCGTTGATAGTGATAGATGTGCTTGTCTGTTTAGCCTTTCCAAACACGTCATTCTGCGCCCATTCTAAAGTCTCCTTATTCCTGGCTGCTCCCATAAATATATTACCGCAAGTAGTGATAATCTTCTGCATACCCACTTTCCCATAGTCAGCCTCCAACTGAGGAAGTTCCTGAAAACCGAGAGTTACGGCAACCTTATTTGAACGTGCCGTTCCAATGAGTCGGTCTATCTTGTGAAAGTAAAGCGTGGGAAGCTCGTCGACGATGATGCTGACCGGGAGGTTTCCTTTTGAGTTTACACGGGTAATAAGACGGTTGAGCACAAGAGCGTTGAGCGAACCGATTACCTGTTCCTTCTCCGGGTCGTTGGCAATGACGAGATAACTTGGTGCCTTCGGGTCTGAAATCTTCAAGTCAAAGTCGTCGCCTGTGAACACCCAATATGCCTCCGGAGATACCAGACGGGCAGCATTGACACGCAGTGTACCGACCATACCTTCCAACTGGTCGTTGGCTTTGTTCTCGTAGGCACTCTTGAAGGGAGCCATAAGGGAGGAAATCTTATCGTCCATCATCAGGATGTCGAATACTTCCGAATACTTGCGACCGAGGAAAGAAAGGACATGCGGCATATCCGAATATTCGCCGGTTATTGTATCGGGTTCAACCTCATTCCCGGCTTCGTCCTCATACCAGCAACGCTCAATCAGGATTCTGTTTCCTGCGCGGTCAAGATAAGAGAAATTGTTAAGGTCAACGAACATATGGTCTTCATCAGTCGA
>CAMWQF010000072.1 GCA_947176285.1 uncultured Porphyromonadaceae bacterium | reverse complement strand
AATTTATTTTTCTCAGTCCAGACGCGACGCATCACGTCTCTTCCGTATCTGTCTGTCATTGTTTGTTGTCTGTTTTTTGATTATTGTGCTTATTAGACTAATTAGTCTAATTCTTAGTTTTTAGGGCGGCTTTGCCAATATCCGAGCGGTAGAAGAGTCCGGTTTTAGCTGCTTTCTTTACGTCTGCATAAGCATTGGCGGCGGCTTCTTCAAGGGTCTTTCCTTTCCCAGTCACCATTGCCACTCGTCCTCCGGCGCTCTGAAGTTTTCCATCCTTAACTGCAGTGCCCATATGATATACATTTGAGCATTCAGAGAAGTCAAGTTCTACTCCTTTCTTATAAGAACCCGGATAGCCGTCGGATGCAAGCACTACTCCGAGGCAAGCATCGTCACTCCATTTTGTCTCATGGTCTGCCGAGTCAATTGCTGAATCGAAGAGTTCATATATGTCGCTTTCGAGTCGAGGAAGTACAACTTCTGTCTCAGGGTCACCAAAACGAGCATTGAACTCAATCACTTTCGGACCATCCTTAGTAAGAATGAGGCCTCCATAAAGAATTCCGGTGTAGTCGATGCCTTCTTCTGCAAGCCCGTCGGCTGTGCGCTGAAGTATCTCCTTTAGAGCCTTTTCTCTGACTTCATCAGTGATGAAGGGGAGTGGTGAGTAGGCTCCCATGCCGCCGGTGTTCGGACCTTTGTCTCCGTCATAAGCACGTTTATGATCCTGTGCAAGTGCAAGTGGGTAGACTTTGCGACCACCTACGGCACACATGAAAGAGAACTCAGGCCCATCGAGGAATTCTTCTATAAGAACTCGTCCCTGTCCGAATGCAGAGTCAAGAAGCATATCGCGCAGTGCGGCATCCGCTTCTTCTCTTGACGTTGCCACCACTACACCCTTTCCGGCAGCAAGACCATCGTATTTGATTACGGTTGGAAGTGGAAGTGACTCAGCGTAGGACTTAGCTTCTTCATAATTGTCAAAACTCTTGTAGAATCCGGTCGGAACTCCGTATTTTTCCATTATCTCCTTAGCAAATTCCTTGCTCGATTCTATACGCGCTCCTGCTTTGGTGGGACCGAAGATGCGGAGTCCTTCAGCCTTGAATGCATCCGCTACGCCTGCAGCGAGAGATGCTTCCGGACCTACTACAGTAAGGTCTACATTCTTTTCCTTTGCAAAGTCAACGAGATCTTTGATGTCGGTAACACCTATTGGTACGCAAGTCGCATGCTTAGCCATTCCGGGATTGCCGGGGCAAGCATATATATTCTGTACGCGAGGACTGCGTGATAGAGCATCCACTATAGCATGCTCCCGACCACCGCTGCCGATCACTAACACGGTTTTCCCGGGATGTATTTCCTCTTCACGTGCCGGATGCACTTTAGGAATCTGAAGCGAACTTTCCTGGGGAGGAAGTGCTTCACTTGAGAAATGATGAATTTCCATAAAGAATTAATGCTTAAAGTGGCGCATCCCTGTGAAGAGCATTGTCAGTCCCTTCTCGTTTGCCTTGTCAATCGATTCCTGGTCGCGGATTGAGCCGCCGGGTTGTACGATAGCAGTCACTCCCTTGTCTGCCACGAGTTCAACTGTGTCTCCAAAAGGAAGGAAACCATCGCTGCCAAGCACGAGTCCTTCAGTATTGCCTGATGCAAGTGCTTGCTCAAGGGCAATGTCTGCACTGCCAACTCGGTTCATCTGTCCGGCTCCAACACCAAGTGTCATCCCACCCTTCACAATAACGATAGCATTGCTTTTCACATGCTTCACTATGCGCCATGCAAAGTTCATATCTCTCAGTTCCTGCTCTGTAGGTTTCTTTTCAGTCACAGTCATTTCTTCCACCACTTCTTTCACTGTGGTGTCTGCATCCTGAACGAGAAGACCTCCGTTGATACCCACATACTGACGCTGTGCCTCTTTTGAACCATCCATCTTCACTTCAAGAATGCGAAGATTCTTCTTGGTTTTCAGTAGTTCGAGTGCATCTTCCTCAAATGCAGGAGCCATCACTATCTCAAGGAATATAGGTTTCATTGCCTTTGCCACTTCAAGCGTAAGAGGACGGTTCATGGCTACAATGCCCCCATAAATACTTACCTTGTCTGCCTCGTAAGCCTTCTGCCAAGCCTCTTCGATAGTGGCTCCAACAGCAGCTCCGCAAGGATTCATGTGTTTCAGTCCTACACAGAATGGCTCGTCAAATTCGCGTACGATGTTGAGTGCTGCATTTGCATCCTGGATATTGTTGTAGCTGAGTTCCTTTCCGTTGAGTTGCTTTGCGCTGAGCAGTGAATAAGACTCTTCTTCCGGAGCTTTATAGAGAGCAGCCTGCTGATGAGGGTTCTCACCATAACGGAGAGTCTGAACGCGGTCGAAAGAAAGGAAAAGTTTTTCTTCAAGACCTGCTTTCTCTCGCATATAAGTTGCGATATGACTGTCATAGAGGGCTGTATGGGTGTAGGCCTTGGCAGATAGTCTAAAACGGGTTGATTCGAGAGTATTGCCTGTTTCAGCAATTTCCTCAAGAATTGTGGAATAGTCTTCCGGGTCACATACTACAGTAACAGAAGCGAAGTTTTTAGCTGCGCTGCGAAGCATCGAAGGTCCACCTATATCAATATTCTCAACAGCATCTGCAAGTGTAACTCCTTCTTTAGCGATGGTTGCCTCAAATGGATAGAGGTTGACACAAACCATATCGATGGTCTCGATGCCGTTGGCTGCTATTTCGGCCATATGTTCTGGCACATCTCGACGGGCGAGAAGTCCACCATGCACTTTCGGGTGAAGTGTTTTTACGCGACCTTCGCAGATTTCAGGAAATCCTGTCACGTCGCTTATATTGATTATATTTAGGCCGGCTTCCCGGAGGGTTTTCATTGTGCCTCCTGTGGCGATTATCTCCCAGCCCATATTCTGGAGTGAACGGGCAAAATCCACAATGCCTCGCTTGTCGCTTACGCTTATAAGTGCTCTCATATTATTTGTTGTCTGTTTTCAGTATTCTTTTTGTAGGTCTTAAAGTCTTTAAAGTCGTAAAGGTCCTTAAAGTCTTTAAGGTCTTGGAATATTAGATGATCTCAACTCCCGGTTTGTCGGTGACTTTGCCTATGATTGAGGCTTTTTCTCCATGCTTTTCAAGGATTTCGATGGCTTTGGAAGCGTCTTTTTCGTCGACTGCAAGCACCATGCCAATGCCCATGTTGAAGATGTTGAACATCTCGCGGTGTGGCACATTGCCATATTTCTCAAGAAGCTTGAATACAGGAAGGATATCCCATGATCCTTCTTTCACTTCTATGCCCTGTCCTTCGTGTAGGATACGTGGGATATTCTCATCAAAGCCACCGCCGGTGATATGCGCTACGCCATGCACGTCTACGTTACGGATAACGTCAAGTACAGGTTTCACATAGATTCTTGTTGGAGTAAGAAGCACTTCTCCAAGAATCTTGTCGCCGGTCTCTTCATATTTCTTGCCGAATTCAAGTCCGGCGTCAGCCACTATCTTGCGGACGAGTGAGAATCCATTTGAATGAACCCCTGAAGAGGCAATGCCTACGAGGACATCTCCACTCTTTACCTTGCTGCAGTCTATGAGATTGGCACGGTCTACTGCGCCTACTGTGAATCCTGCTATATCGTAGTCTCCGGGTTGATACATGCCGGGCATTTCAGCTGTCTCGCCCCCGATGAGAGCGCAACCTGCCTGGCGGCATCCTTCTGCCACTCCTGATACGATGGCCTCAACTACTGCAGGTTCATTTTTCCCTACTGCCACATAATCCAGGAAGAAAAGTGGTTCTGCTCCCTGTGCTAAAACGTCGTTGACGCACATTGCCACAGCATCGATGCCGATCGTGTCGTGTTTGTCTACTGCGAAGGCAATTTTGAGTTTTGTGCCAACACCATCTGTGCCGCTTACAAGGATCGGTTCCTTATATCCGAGGCTTGCGAGATCGAACATACCGCCGAAAGCGCCGATATTGCCCATCACGCCCGGTCGGTTTGTGCTTGCCACATGCTTCTTGATGCGGCTTACAACTTCATATCCGGCTTCAAGATTCACGCCGGAGGCTTCATATGATTTAGCCATTGTTTATTAATTTTGAATTTTGAATTATGAATTTAGAATTTGGAATAATCTATTTATATAGATTTTAAATTCTAAATTCACAATTCTCAATTATTTACGGAAATATTTTACAGCATTTGCGAAGAGGTTCTGGCGTTTATCGCCTGAAATATTCTTGAAGAGGCCTTCATCGTAGCGCTCAGAGTGTCCCATCTTTCCGAGTATCTGTCCGTCAGGACTGATGATTCCTTCGATAGCATCTGATGATCCATTAGGATTGAAAGGACTCGTCATAGTGGCGTTGCCGGCTGCATCTGCATACTGGAAAGCGATCTGCCCAGCCTTTGCAAGTTGCTCTACAAGTTCTGGACTAGCCGTAAACTTACCCTCGCCATGAGACACAGCGATGGAGTGCAACTGACCGATCTCAAAACCGTCAAGCCATGGAGATGCGATGCTGCCTACGCGAGTCACTGCTATCTGTGAGATATGGCGGTTGATGTCGTTGCGGAATAGTGTCGGGCTTTCCGGTGAGAGTTCTCCAATTTTGCCGTAGGGGAGTAGCCCTGACTTAACGAGAGCCTGGAAACCGTTGCAGATTCCGATTATGAGTCCTCCACACTTCAGAAGTCGTTCTATCGCTTCCTTCACAGCATCGTTCATGATTACGCTGGCTATAAACTTACCGCTGCCGTCAGGTTCATCTCCAAGAGAGAATCCGCCGCTGAATGCAAGGATATGGCATTCGTCGATCATCTTAGCCATGGTTGCCACAGATTCGCGAGTCTGTTCCGGAGTCAGATTGCAGAAAACACTCGTGGTGCAGTTTGCTCCTTCGCGACTGAACGCCCGAATCATATCGTAGTCACAGTTGGTGCCTGGGAATACAGGAAGATATACTGTAGGATGCTCAACCGGCTCTCCATTCCATGTCAACTTATTTTTGCCGGAAGTCGCATTCTCTGCTGTGCCGGTAGTGTCGGCATGGTCAGGATAGATCTCGTTGAAACGATCGCTGTTAGCCTTCTTAAGAAGGAAGATTTCTTTTCTATCGCCATTTATGTCGAGTATTGGATCGGCGATAGTGGCTCCTATCGGAAGATAATCGTTGCTGAGTTTTTCAGCACTCTCCACTAAGATTGCACCATAGTTCCACTTATAGAGATCTTCAGCCGGATATTCGATAACGGCACCGATTTCATTTCCGAAACTCATCTTTGCCACAGCCTCGCCGAGACCTCCGAATCCAAGGGCATATGCAGCCTTGATTTTTCCTGCTTTGATACCATCGTGGATAGCAGCGAAGTTCTTCTTCAGTTTGTCGGTATCCGGCATGCCATTGGGGAGAGGCTTTGCCTCAAGTAGATAAAGAGAGTCTCCTGCCTCTTTAAATTCAGGGCTGATCACGTCTCTTGCGTCTACCGGTACTATGCCGAAAGCAATCAAAGTCGGGGGAACGGAAATATCGGCAAAAGTTCCGCTCATCGAGTCTTTTCCGCCTATAGATGGAAGCCCGAATTCTTTCTGCATCTTTAACGCTCCAAGAAGAGCGGCAGCCGGTTTTCCCCAAGACTTGTCATTGTGCATGCGCTCGAAATATTCCTGATAAGAAAAACGCATTCTGGAAGTGTCGCCGCCGGCAGCTGCCACTTTTGCCACGGCTTCCACTACAGCATAGGCTGCGCCATGATATGGGCTCCATTCGCTGATAAACGGATTGAAACCATAAGCCATCATGCTGGCTGTGTTAGTATAGCCTCCTGTAGGGAGTTTCTGCACGCTCACCTGAGTTTCTGTGCCCTGGGTCTTGCCGCCGAAAGGCATCAGCACTGTCGAAGCACCGATAGTGGAGTCAAACATCTCTATGAGTCCCTTTTGAGAAGTGACATTGTCATCGGCAAGCATTTCCTCAAAAGAAGAGGGATTGATATGAGGCATTTCTTTAGAGACTGCTCCGATTGTTACGGTTGCTTTGCGCGTTGCACCTGCAGAGTCTATAAACTCGCGGCTGAGATCAGCCACTACTTCGCCATTCATCATCATACGCATGCGCCCGCGGTCAGTCACATCTGCTACATGTGTCACCTCAAGGTTCTCCTCATGGCAATATTTGATGAATTCGTCCATATCTTTTTTCTCCACCACCACGCTCATACGCTCCTGACTTTCACTGATAGCGAGTTCTGTTGCATTAAGTCCGCTGTATTTTACAGGCACTCTGTCGAGATATATATCAAGACCATCAGCGAGTTCTCCAATTGCCACGCTTACGCCACCAGCTCCGAAGTCGTTTGACTTCTTGATGAGGCGCGTCACTTCAGGACGATGGAAAAGGCGTTCGATCTTGCGCTCTTCCGGTGCATTTCCTTTCTGCACTTCACTTCCGCACTGCTCGAGAGAACTTACGTTATGCTCCTTGCTCGATCCGGTTGCTCCGCCGATACCGTCTCTGCCTGTTCGGCCGCCGAACATCAGTATTACGTCGCCCGCAACCGGTCGTTCACGTCTTACATCGGCTTGCTTCACAGCGCCGACCACAGCGCCGACCTCGAGGCGTTTTGCCACGTAATTGGGGTGGAAAATTTCGCGAACATGAGTTGTGGCAAGTCCTATCTGATTGCCGTAACTGCTATATCCGGCAGCAGCGCGTTTTGAAATGACACGCTGAGGGAGTTTCCCCTTCATAGTCTCGCTTACCGGTTTATAGATATCGCCGGCTCCTGTCACACGCATTGCCTGATATACATAACTGCGGCCACTCAGCGGGTCGCGGATGGCACCGCCAAGGCAAGTGGATGCGCCGCCAAAGGGCTCTATCTCTGTAGGGTGATTGTGGGTCTCATTCTTAAACATGAGGAGCCATTTCTCCTTCTCACCCTTTTCATTGTCAACGTCTATGACTATGGAGCAGGCATTGTTTTCCTCACTCTCTTCCTGATCGTCGAGAATCCCTTTGCTCTTCAGCCAACGAGCACCTATGCATGCCAGATCCATAAGGCAAAGGCGCTTCTCTTCGCGGCCCAAGTCCTTGCGCATTTGCTTGTAAAGGTCGAGAGAAGCCTTTATATCGTCAGCAACAGGGCTATCTTCCACCTTGATGTCTGTTAATTCAGTCATGAAGGTAGTGTGTCGGCAGTGGTCGCTCCAGTATGTATCAAGAATTCGGAGTTCAGTCTCAAGAGGGTCTCTGCCTTCCTGCTTGAAATAATCTACCACTGTCATGAGGTCGGCATCGTTCATGGCAAGTCCCATTTCCTTGATGAACGCAGGCGCATTTTCAAGAGTGATGTCGCGGAAACCCTCTAGCACTTTTACCGGCGAAGCAGTAGCGCGCTCAGGTGGACAAAGCACTGTCATATCCTTTTTGCGTGATTCTACTGCGTTGATAGTGTAGTGGGCTATTTTTCCTAAATCTTCTTCGGATACACTGTCGTCAAATATCATCAGTTTAGCACTGCGGATTTCAACTTCCGAAGTGGGGTCGATCAATTTCACGCAGTCTTCAGCCGAAGATGCGCGCTGGTCAAACTGACCCGGTAAGCATTCCACAGCAAGATATTTCTTCCCGTTAAGGTCGAAATCCTCACAAACTGTATCGGTTGCTGGTTCTCCGAATACTTTGTATTTGGCTTCTTCTACAAGGGCAGGATCAGCGTTAAATACATCATAGACGCAGACAAGTCGGAGGTCTCTGATGTCGAGTCCAAGATTTTCATTGAGTTCCCGACGGAGACTATCGGCTTCTACCCTATAGGCACCGCTTTTCTCCACGAAAATTCTTTTATTATTTTTCATATCTCTTTTTTTCTGATTAATCGAGTGCGCTGGCAAGAACTTTTTCTGCTTGTTTCTTGCGGAAGTCAGCCATCTTTGCTTCGAGGTTTTTGTCGGTCACAGCCATTATCTCTATGGCGAGAAGAGCGGCATTCTTTGCTCCGTCAATACTTACAGTAGCCACTGGTATTCCCGATGGCATCTGCACCATTGAGAGAAGGGAGTCAAGACCATCGAGAGTGCGCGCTTTGATTGGAACTCCAATCACCGGGAGTGTGGTGAAAGCGGCACATACGCCCGCAAGATGGGCTGCGCCCCCTGCCGCTGCGATAATCGCGGCATAACCGGCTTCGCGAGCTCCACTTACCCATGCCTCAAGTTCATGTGGGGTGCGGTGGGCACTTAGCACTTTCTTGTCGTATTCTACGCCGAATTCGTCAAGAATCTCGGCACTTCCTTTCATTACGGGCCAATCGGAAGCAGAACCCATTACGATACCAATTTTCATTGCTGTCTTTCTGTTTTTTATAAATGCAAGACCGCATTCCGAGAAGTCGGAACGCGGTCTTTCCTATACGTTATCATCCGAAACTGCACGACACATTTCAGCGTCAAGTCCGCACAACTGTTGGATTGCCTTCTTGTAATGATGCAATCGACTGATAGAGGGGTGGTTGCAACGTCGTTTTTGCTTACGTGAGTTGAGCATGTCTTGGTGTTAAATTCCTTTAATGAAATATAGGTGCAAAATTAATAAAAAAATCTGACATTTCCAAATTAATCTTTGCGGATAGCGGCGCGGCGGATTTTGCCGGAGATCGTTTTGGGTAGTTCTTCTACGAACTCCACTATGCGCGGATATTTGTAGGGAGCGGTCACTCTTTTCACGTGGTTCTGGATATCCTTGATCAGTTCTTCTCCCTCTTTTCCCTTGTAATCGTTGGCAAGAACTACGGTGGCTTTGACTACTTGGCCCCTTACTTCATCAGGGACTCCGGTTATGGCGCATTCCACTACAGCGGGGTGAGTCATCAAAGCACTCTCCACTTCAAATGGACCAATGCGGTAACCGGATGACTTGATAACATCATCCTTGCGTCCGACAAACCAATAATAACCATCCTCATCTCGCCATGCCACATCGCCTGTGTGATAAAGTCCGTCATGCATGGCTTCTTTTGTCAACTCCTCATCGTTGAGATATTCCTTGAAGAGTCCAAGTGGCTTTTTACCGGGGTGAAGACGAACCACAATCTCACCATGCACCCCATCTTCTACAGGCTCATCGTTGTCATCTACAAGGTCGATGTCATATTCCGGACCTTTAAGTCCCATTGATCCCGGTTTAGGTTCACACCATGGATAAGTGGCAACTGTCAGAGTGGTCTCTGTCTGTCCGAATCCTTCCATCAGTTTAATGCCGGTGAGTTTCTTCCATTCGTCGAATACGCTTGGGTTAAGTGCCTCACCTGCAATCGTGCAATATTTGAGTGTGGAAAGATCGAATTTCGATAAGTTTTCGCGAATGAGGAAGCGGAAGATAGTCGGAGGTGCACAGAGCGATGTGATTTTATAATCTTGTATCATATGGAGAACATCGATCGGCTCGAATTTATCGAAATCATATACAAACACATCGGCTCCGGCTATCCATTGGCCGTAGAGTTTACCCCATACTGCTTTGCCCCAGCCTGTATCTGCAAGTGTAAGGTGCAGACTGTCAGGATTCAGATTATGCCAATAGCTTGCTGTGATTATATGCCCGAGTGGGTAAGTGAAATCATGAGCCACCATCTTAGGTTCTCCTGTGGTGCCGGACGTGAAGTAAAGCAAACTGACGTCATCGTTAGTGTTTGCTATTTCGGGGCGCTTGAATGGAGCGGCTTTCTCAATCGAAGTGTTAAAGTCATACCATCCTTCCGGAACCACCGGACCGGTAGATACCAATGCCTTGATAGATGGACATTTTGGAAGAGCCTTCTCGATGTGGTCTACAATGATTTGATCGCCGGCGCAGACTATTGCTTTTATGTCTGCCATCTCACATCGGTAAATAATATCTTTGGGAGTCAGAAGATGTGTGGCGGGAATGACTGTGGCACCCAATTTGTGCAATGCAACAATGGAGAACCAGAACTGGTAGTGACGTTTGAGTATAAGCATCACCCTATCGCCACGTCCGATTCCAATAGACTGAAAGAAAGAGGCAGTCTTGTCTGATTCGCGCTTGATATCGGCAAATGTGAAGTGACGAACTTCCCCTTTGTCGTTGGTCCATAGCATTGCTTCTTTTTCAGGTTCTTTCTCAGCCCAGGCGTCTACTACATCATATCCGAAATTGAAATTTTCTGGCACATTTACTTTGAAATTTGCCAAAAAGTCATCATAAGACTCAAATTCGGTCTTATTAAGAAATTTCTCTAACATATCTTTTTACCTATAAATAATTTTGAATTTTGAATTTAGAACGGTTGGTTGCTGCATGCATATTGCTGCGAGAAAAGAGTAGGATTTGATTCTAAATTCTACATTCAACATTCAAAATTATTAATTGATTATTGCTATCATTTTTGCGTCTTTATCGCCGATCGCACGCATAGCGTGCGGCATAGATGAATCAAACATTACGCTATCTCCG
>CAMWQF010000071.1 GCA_947176285.1 uncultured Porphyromonadaceae bacterium | reverse complement strand
ATACATAATATTCCGAAATTTATTCTTAATTTTGCAAAAAAAGAAAATGCAAAGGAAATCAATATTCATATCATTACTGAGTGTATTTGCAATTGCAATGACGGCTTTAGTCGTGTGGGGACAGAATGCGGGGACAAAATTGAAAAGTGGCTATGACGGACACAAAGACACACAGCCTAAAATTGCCCTTGCTTATGTTGAAGATTTCAGGAAAGGGATTCCTGATCCAAATATGTTTACGCATCTTATCTATTCATTTGCTGATTTCAATGACTCGTGTGATGGATTCGTAATTAAATACCCCGAAAAACTTCAAGCAATGGTCGACTTGAAAAAACAGAATCCAAGTCTTAAAGTGATGCTTGGAATCGGAGGGTATAAAAGAGAAGGTTTCAGCGAGATGTCGGGGGATAAAAAGAAACGTAAGGAATTTGTGAAGAAGGTTAGGCAAATCGTTGATTCTTTAAATTTGGACGGTATAGATCTTGATTGGGAATTTCCAACTACAACTGCAGGAGGACATACAGCCTCTCCTAATGATAAGCGTAACTATGTAGCCCTAATCAAAGATCTTCGGAAAGCTCTTGGTAAGAATAAATGGATATCGTATTTTTCTCTCCCATATGGTGAGTTTATTGATCATAAAAGAATGGCACCTTATGCCACTTATGTCCATGTATCCGGTTATAACGTCACGGTTCCCAAGAATGGAGAACGTGCCTATCATCAGAGCGCACTATATCCAAGTAAGGTAGCGGGGAGGCGAAGTGTCAGCGCTGGTATTGCCAAACATATTGATCTCGGTGTTCCAAAAGAAAAAATTCTTTTGGGTATCCCATTTTATAGGCGAGGTATATCCCCATTCCCTTCGTATTCAGATTGCAATAAGTTTGCTGATTATTCTGGCGGCTTAAAGATGGTATGGGATGCTGATGCACAAGCACCTTATTATGCCGATGAGAAAGGAGAACTTATTGTGGGATTCGATGATGAGCGTTCTATAGAAGCCAAATTTGACTTCATACGTGCAAATGGCATACCGGGTGTCTTCGTATGGAACTATGATTCAGACTACGATGACCACCGCCTAGGAAAAGTCATCGAGAGGCTGAGGAAATAATGGCTGAACACTTAGACCTGCATCGAAAAGCCAAATCCACTCAAAATAATTATTATCTTAAATATGCAAAAAGGACGCACAAGTCATGCGTCCTTTTTGATATGTAGGTTGATATGTTTAGAATGTGTCGAAGCGGTAGACTATTGTGCGATGATATGGAGCATCAGGAGCGACTCGTGGTGAGGGGAATGCAGCATGGCTTGGAGCATCAGGGAAGCCCTGAGCCTCCATTGCTACACCCTCATAGTCCTCATAACTGCGTCCCGCTACATTGGCTGGAGATCCTGCAAGATAGTTGCCTGTATAGATTTGAACACCCGGCTGATCAGTGAGGACAGTCAAACGGCGACGTGACTTCGGAGAGCGCAGTATGCCAGCCTCACGAAGTTCTCCATTCGGACCATCGATGCAGAAGCAATGGTCATAGCCTTTTCCATACTTGAGTGGAGTGAAATCCATATTGATGTCTTTGCCAAGAGTCTTAAACTCTGTAAAATCCATTGGCGTAGCAGCTACGGGAGCCATTTCGCCGCTTGGAATCAAAGTCTCATCTCCGGGAAGGAAATATGAAGCATTAAGTTTCAATTCATGTCCGAGCACTGAATTTGGGTCTGCACCGTCAGCACCTTCGAGATTAAAGTATGCATGATTGGTAAGGTTAACAACCGTCTTAGCGTCTGAGGTGGCTGAGAGATCAATTGTAAGCTCGTTATCATCATTCCAAGTATATTTTACTTCTGCAGTCAGATTCCCGGGATAGCCCATCTCTCCATCTTTGGAATGATAGCGGAATAATACTCCATCTTCAATCTCTTCAGATTCCCAAATTTGATTCTGGAAACCTTCCGGACCTCCATGAAGATGATTAGGGCCATTGTTGATAGGAAGATCATAAGTGATGCCATCGATCTGGAGTTTACCTTTGCAAATACGATTGGCAAAACGCCCCGGAGTTTTACCTGCACAAGGACCATCAGCAAGATAGTCTGCCGGATTAGCGTAACGGATAGTGACGTTTTCGATGTTGCCGTTAGCATCCGGGACAGATACTTCAGTGATGCCTGCACCAAGAGAGGAAAGTTCTACAGAAGCTCCTTTGGAATTAGTGAGCCGGTATAGAGTCACCTCTCCTATCGGAGAGGCGACTTTGCGAATTGTAGTTTCCATAAGAGATTAGTCCTCAAGTTTACGAGCACCGTCAGATATGACCACGTCATAAATCATAGGAGCATGGCCATACTTGTCTTCAAAGCGTTCAGTGATTTCCTCTACAAATTTGTCATGGAGATCATTCTTCACAAGGTTGATTGTGCAGCCACCGAAACCGCCACCCATGATGCGGCTTCCGGTCACTCCAAGTTTCTTTGCCTCATCATTGAGGAAGTCGAGTTCAACGCAGCTTACCTCATAATCTTTTGAAAGACCTTCGTGAGTCTCATACATCTTCTTTCCTACTGTCTCATAGTCGCCGGCAACGAGAGCGTCGCATACAGCGAGCACACGAGCCTCTTCGCCAATCACAAACTTTGCACGCTTGTAGTCTTCTTCAGAAATCTTATCCTTGATGGCATTAAGCTCGTCCATAGATGCTCCGCGGAGTGAAGGACGGCCAAGAGCGGCAGCTACGCGTTCACAACTTTCACGACGTTTGTTGTAGGGAGAATCTTTTAACTCATGTTTCACGCGAGAATCTACGAGCACAAGGCGATAGTCTTCAGGATTGAATGGGAAGTATTCGAATTCAGAACTACGGCAATCAAGACGCATAAGGTTGCCTTTCTTGCCCATTACAGACGCAAACTGGTCCATAATGCCACACTTCACACCGCAATAGTTGTGCTCTGTGCTTTGGCCAATACGAGCCAATTCAAATTTGTCGATTTTATTGTCGTTGAAGAGATCGTTGAGAGCGAATGCGAAGCAACTTTCAAGTGCTGCTGATGAAGAAAGACCGGCACCAAGGGGAACGTTGCCTGCAAATACTGCATCAAAACCTTCTACTTTGCCGCCACGCTTTATGATTTCGCGGCATACGCCGAATACGTAGCGTGCCCAGCTTTGTGATGGTGCATCTTCTTCATTGAGACCAAATTCAGCATAGTCGTCGATGTCGATAGAATACACACGTACTTTGTCTGTGCCATTAGGCTTGATTTCAGCCATTATTACTTTGTCGATTGCTCCGGGGAATACATAACCCTCATTGTAGTCAGTATGTTCGCCGATGAGGTTAACGCGGCCGGCGGAAGCATACATTGTGCCGTGGTCGCCGAAGCGCTGCAGGAATAGCTCGTTGATTTTTTCTTTCATGATTAATTATATTTTAAAGTTTATTTGAAATTCAAAGTTTATTCTACCGGGATGGTAATTTTTGCCGGTTTCAGACCTTTAGATTTTGCTTCTAATGTCAGAGAACCAGACTTATCTCCACTTCTGACAATGACTGTAGCTGCTCCGCTGAAAAGATCCATGACAGGTTTGTTAAAGTCACGCAGTGAAGTCGGGTCGCCATTTGCAGTAGCCCGGAATAATCCGTCACCGGTCACCTTGAAAGATACTTCAGGCTCAGCGTCAGGAACTATGTTTCCATCTTTATCCACTACCTGCACTGTGATGTAGGCAAGGTCGTTGCCATCGCTTTGGAGAGATTTGCGGTTGGATGTCAGTTTGATTGCATAGGGTTTACCCGTAGTCCGGATAACTGTTTCTCCTGCTATAGAACCGTCGGCATTGTATGCTATGGCTTTCACTTCGCCGGGTTCGTAGACAGTCTCATTCCACATCAGGCGATAGCGGTGCATATTTGAAGAGTCATTCTTCTCGCGAATGCCCTGACTCTTGCCATTGATGAAAAGTTCTGCTTTAGGAGCATCCGTATACACAAATACCGGAGTCACTTCCCCTTCGCGTCCTTTCCAGTTCCAGTGAGGGAGTATGTGAAGAGTGTGATCTTTTTCATTCCATTTCGAGCGATAGAGATAGAAGCGGTCTTTAGGAAGAGAAGCAAGGTCGAAGATGCCGAAATATGAACTGTGGCTTGGCCACGCATCTGTGTCGTAAGGGGATGGTTCGCCAAGGTAATCAAAGCCTGTCCATACGAATTGCCCCATGTCCCATGGATAATCATCGGCAGCGGCAAAGTCATCATCCGGGATATTGCTCCATGAGCAGTATTCCACATCATAACCGGAACTCTGGTTTCCCTCACGTGTGACGTCGTATGCTTTCACCACCGGGAAGTAATATTTGCCGCGGCTTGATACAGTAGAAGAAGTCTCTGACCCAAGTAAAATGTTCTGGGGAAGTTTGCCGATTGCTTCAGGATACATATGGACACGGTAGTTGAATCCCGGAACATCAAGCGCGGCTGCAAAACCGTTTGTTGTTACAGCTTTCACTTGATCCATGCCGCAAGTTACAGGACGAGTCGGATCCTCACGGTGCACTATATCTTGGAGGAATGTCAGTTCTTTTAATCCATCAGGACCCCATTGGGAGGGAACTTCATTGCCAATTGACCACATCACTACTGATGGGTTGTTGCGGAATTGGCGTACCATATTCTCAACATCACGCTCTGCCCAATCGTTGAATATTGTTCCATAGCCATTCTTCGATTTAGGACGGAATCCCCAGTCGTCGAATGGTTCGAGCATCATCATGAGCCCTAATTCGTCGCAGAGTTCCACGAGTTCAGGGGCTGGCATGTTGTGGGCGGTCCTGACAGCATTAGCACCCATATCCTTAAGGAGTTCAAGTTGATGTCTAAGCGCAGATTTATTTACGGCTGCTCCGAGTGGACCGAGGTCATGGTGGTTGCATACACCCTTAAACTGAATTTTCTCGCCATTAAGGAAGAAGCCTTCTCCGGCTCTTACTTCTACGCTCCGGATGCCGAACCGAGTAGAATATTGGTCTACGGTCTTGCCATCTACTATGACTTTCGTTGTTGCAAGATAGAGAGCAGGATTTTCCGGATTCCAAAGATCCGGATTGTTGACGCGGAAATTCTGATTAAGGTTGACTCCCGGATATATTTTGTAATCGTGAGTGTCGGAAGCTACTACTGTTCCATCGGGTGCAGTAATTTCGGTGGAGAGTGTCACGATATCTCCCTTGTTTACTCCTTCAAGTGATGTCACGAGGTGAACTGTTGCGTATTCTTTGCTTACATATGGAGTGGTAAGTTGTGTGCCCCATACGGGAACATGAACTTTGTCTGTGGCGAGTAACTTTACATTGCGGTAAAGTCCTGCACCGGGATACCATCTTGATGACATGGGCTTGTTTTCAAGCGAAACCTCAAGGATGTTTTCGCCGGTCTTTACCATCGGAGTTACATCAACGTAGAATGAATTGTAGCCATATGGCCACATAGTTGCAAGTTTCCCGTTCACATATACATGTGCATTACTCATTGCTCCGTCGAATACGAGAGCATAGTTGCGGTCGGGTGTATCCGGAATATTGAAAGTCGTAGTGTAAAAGCCTTTACCTATATACGGAAGTCCTCCCGTACGTCCGGTTTTCCAGGTAGCCACTTTTTCTCCGTTTTGTTCCACAGCAACCTTTTGTATATCGTTTTCACGATCGAATGGACCGTAAATTGCCCAATCGTGAGGGATGGTAACATGTTGCCATTTTACGGAATCTTGAGAGAAATCCCAGTTCTTAAGTAGTGTCTCTGTCCTTTCTGATGCATATGATGCAATAGAAATGATTGAGAGCGCTGCGTAGAGTATTTTCTTCATCAGCTTTGGTATGTCTATTTTAGGGTTATCAGGTAGTTTTTTTGTTCCAATGGAAACAATACACAAAGATAATGAAAAAATAAAGACTCACCAAAAAAATACTGACAAATTAAGAAAAATAAATTTTTTTTGTCAAGACAGATGTGTGTGATTTTTTGTAGTTGCTGATAACGGATGTGGAAATAAGATTGTTATTCGGTTTTGAATTCCGCTTGGATTGATTCTTTTTCCAGGGCTTTTGTGATTTGGGCTCTTGAGAAACGGAAAGGGGCTACGAAAAATTCCGGCACGTTGTATGATTTCATGAAATCATCATAATGTGATGGATTTTGCTGTGGCATAATAAAGGCTTTGGAGTCAATTCCGTCTTTATCTATATATGTGATATATGGACGTGTAAACTGTCCATCTTCTCGTCTGGAACTGAATATTATCCATCTTCCGTTAGATGACCACGAATGGTAACTTTCTGAATTCTCGCTATTGGCATTGGAAAGAGTCCGTTCTTCCCCTGTAGTAAGGTCTGTCATGAAAAGGTCGCTTTCTTGATGTGGGAGGTGGAATGTGCCGTAAGGTGCTTTACAATAGAGTAGCCATTTCCCGTCAGGTGATATTCTTGGGTGCAATGCACTCTGAAGTTGGGCTGAAGCCCAGACTACAGTGTCTGGTTCAGAAAGATTCTTGGTTTCGGGATCGAATTGGCGCCTCAGAATGTCATAGCGCATTTCCTTATAATGATCTTTCTGGGTTTCTGCTGTTACTCCTTCCGGATAGCGTGCTGCTGCATAGTATATTGACTTCCCATTCGGATGCCAAGTTGGATAGGTCTCCAAAAGATCCGGATCGTTAGCCACGTTTTTCATCGTTTGGTTCTTGATGTCGTATAGTATAATATCTGATCTGAGATCGAATACTTCCGGGCGTGTATCGCTGAAAGAGAAAAACATCTGTCGGGTCTCATTTGTGGAGTAAGCAATGAAATCGTGGGTAGGATGCCATGAAGTGTAGACTCCGGATGTCAGAGTGCTGTCGCATTTCATATTCACTTTAGTTATGGAGTCTCCTGCCATAATCAATGTGCCGCCATTGTGCTGTCGTACATGAATCTGCGACGCTCCATCTTGATAATAATTGCGAGGCACATGACAGTTTATACAGAATTGTCGACCATACGTAGTGTGGTTAGTATTATTGAAAACGATATCTTCTTCCCAAGACGTGAGATCGCGCTGGCAAATGGATAGATTGCCATATTGGGTATACAGTGGTTCGATAAGTCGATAACTTACATAAGGGTCTATTTCCTCTTCTGCCACTTTATTTTTGAAAATATATTTATTCCACTTCCCGGATTCATCCTTCACATAGATTTCATACATAAGTTCATCTCCCTTTGAATCATCCAAAAGATGATGCCAATCCTTGATATCCCAATCTATGATCTTTCCTGAAGCAAGAAGTTCTTCCCCTTTAGAATTAGAAATACGCGCTACATATTCTTGCCCCGGTATTTTTATTTCAAAATTCAGGGGAGCAATATTTGGAGGAATCACAAGACTGGTATAATCGGGATAAATTTCAGGGCTTGAAGACACAGATGTTACTCCTTCTGTTGGAACTGATATTTTTTGACAGCCAAAACAACAGTATGTGGCAAGTATAAAGAATATAAAACGTTTCATTGTCATTTTAGGAAAGTTACGTTATTCTCCTCTCATGATTTCTTCAGCACGTAGGGCCATAAGATAACCAAAGTCGGGGAGGGTGTTGATTAGTTCCGGATTTTCAATATATTTATTCATTTCTTGAGCCCATTGTCGATGAAACATTGTGCGCATCAGCAATTGGTTGTATTTTTTTGCAAATTCAAGATTGCCATTTAAAATGGCATTTCTCACAATATACTTAATATAATATGCTCGATTGCCATAGAGCACATTATTTTCTGTAGCCCATCTGTGCGACTGGTTGAATCTTCCTATATAATGATTGACAGGCACATCTACAAATGTATTTATAGTGAAATCTTCATTGTGTCTGAAATCTTTGTTGGCTGTCATCATGTTTCCTGTAGATCGTCGCTCCATCCTACAATAGGCACGTGCAAGGTTGTCGAGAACGCACATAGTATAGTTGGGAGATTCCTTCGTTAAAGACATGATATGGGTAACCTTTTTCCAATCATGGTTTTCTATGGCATTGACCATGAGCACAGTTGCTCGCAGTTGCTCGCTTTTTTTGCTGTCTGCGCTTAGGCTTAAAAGGATACCAAGCAAGAATAAGCCCCAAGAAGAGTACTTTATAATTTTCGATGAACTGAATTTCAGGAGATCGTCATATGAAGAAAGCAAAGAAAGTATTAACAATAAAATTGAAGCAATTGCAAACGGTTGCCAAAGATACCAATCATAGTCTTCCATAGTCAGTTCCGGTAGCCCTTTTAGATAAAGATAGTCATTGTCGACTGTAGTGCCGTTGCAATAGCGATAATACAATAGAGGAATCACTACGACAAATAAGATTGACAATACGGAAGCGACTATAGTAAATGTCTTTTTATTTTTTATTGAGGAAATTAGAAGGGATATGCTGCATATGATGGCAGGCAAGAGTGCGAAATAACCGGCGACGGGATACAAAAGAGGCAGGATTATAGCAATGGCTTCTTGTGCCATGGAGGTTCGTCGAGCAGTTGAGAAAAGGGCAATCACTGCCAACGAGAATGTAAACCCGAGGGAATTGTAAAATACATATCCCTGCGACTCAAAATTTAGATAGGCTTCATCAAGATGCAGTATCGATACCAACATGCAAAATGGAACTAAGAAGCAAAGGGGTACGGAGGCATTTCTGAGTCGGAACGCAATTTTTGTCAACCATGCTATAAGCAGCCAGATAAAAATCAAGACGCAACTGCCAAGAGCAGGATAATAAAGCAATTGCGTGAGATAAGTCCCGGCGAATCTGAATATACCTCCGGGATAAAGCAAGAATTGACGGAGACTGTCTGACCCCGGCTCAAATAGCGACATTTCATCGTACCAGCGGAGCATAAAACCGTTCTTGACAGCCAGAATCCAAAATGAAAATAGAATGAACAAGGATGTGAGAACTATATCGGGTATGTGTCGTTTCATAGTGCAAATTTATAAAAAAAAACTTGCAGTAGCAAAGAATATTATAAAAAACAGGCATGCCCGATTAAGACATGCCTGTTTTTTAAGATCCTTTTAGATTATTCGACGAAGTTTGCAAGACGTGTGAAGAATGCTGGGTCTTCGCCGGTGGTTAAGTCGACGATTTTTCCTTCTGGATTGATGATGGCTTTTGTTGGGAAGCCTGTTATGTTGTATTCTTCATAGAGTTTCTGGTCGTTGCCGTTGTATAGGTTGATCCAGGGAATCTCATGTTTCTTGACGCCTTCGCGCCAGTCTGCTTCTGATTCGTTGCAGTCTATGCCTATGACTACCAGTTTGTCGCCATATTTCTTATATGCATCCTTTAGAGCCGGAAAGCCCTTGATACACCATCCACACCAGCTGCCCCAGAAATCGAGCACTACCCATTTGCCCTTAAAGTCAGATAGGCTTACTTTCTTGCCTGCAAGATCAGGAAGTGTGAAGTCGGATGCTGTGATTTTGCCTGATGCAACTTCAGCCTGACGGGCTTCTTCTGCCTCTCTATCTTTTACCATCTGTTCCACCTCTTGGTTGTAGAGTTCGGCGAATGGCATGAGTATTGACTTCTTTGCTTCCGGAGTCATATTGTCGTAGGCAGCCTTGAAGTCATCACCGCTCAGATCCTGGATTATATATGGAATAGCGGGACTCTTGGGATTGTCTGCTACAAATTTTTTGATGGCATTATCATAGCGGTCTCTTATTTCCTTCACTTGTTCCGGTGTCACATCAGGATTTTTAGTCACGAGTTCCATATATTCATTCTGGATCCCTTGAGTTACGGTAGTGATAGCCATTATGTCTTCCATAAGTTTCGTTCCTTTTACATCATAGTCAAGCGGTTCGAAACTTACTATTTTAACCTCCAAAGATTCATCCGGAGTCGCATAGAATTCAGGTTGCATTCTTGCCATCACCGGTGGTTCTATGCTGTATCTTGCGGCTCCTGCCTTGTCAAGATGTAGAGTTGCAACGCCATTTTTAACCTCGAGAGTATCATAAATTACTTGAAGGTCTTCAGCCTGTTTTGCATTGAAGATGTTGTCAATAGTCATATGGCTGACTACGATGGTGTTTTCTGAGAAGTCAGAAGGGAACTGGATTGTAGCAGTGCCCTTGTCACTTGAGCAGGAAGCTAATAAGATGGCTGCTGCTGCGAATGGAATCATTTTTTTCATTAATTGTGTTTATTGGAGTTTTAGATTATAAGTTAAACAATAAAAGGGGAGGATAGGTTTAAAAAGGAAGCACTCGGGAATACTTTCCCCGAGTGCCTATAAATTATTGATATAGATCTCTAATTTCTTGAGGTGGAATTTGGATTACTTGCCGGCGTTGAATGGCGCAGGAATTATTTCCAAATCACGAAGAGCCTCAATAAGCATATCAACAGTTTCTTTGAGACTTGTGATAGCCTCATCGTTTGCTTCAACCTGCTTCTGGAGAAGATCAAAGCGGTTTTCTACCATGGTGGCAAAAGCGTCAGTGTTAGTGTTGAGTTC
>CAMWQF010000070.1 GCA_947176285.1 uncultured Porphyromonadaceae bacterium | reverse complement strand
ACCTTGTTGGCTTCAAGGTCAGCCTCAGCCATTTTCACCCTTCCGCGTCCCATCCCCCAGTCGAAGATAGGGAGCGAGAATGTCAACCCAACTATCTCGTTGTCGCGCATACCCCGGTAAACCTCCGCGAAAGAATCACCGCTCTTGTCAAAACCTAATTGGCTATGTATCTGCATTTGAAGTCCGCGGCTTCCCTTAGCCTGCGCCACACTCTGCTCCGATTCCAATATGCTTACTTTCTGCTGGAGGTTGTGCGATGAGTTATTTAGCGCACGTTCTATCACGTCATCCTCTATCATCATAATATCGGTGACGGTGTATGGTGATATTAAAGTCACGTCGATATCCGATGGAATCCTGAGATAGGAGAGAAGCCTGAATAAGTTGTTTCGGAGGAATAGTTTATTGTCGCCCACTTCCACTTCTGCATTAAGCACAGAGAGCTCAAGTTGCAAAAGTTCGCTCTTGGTGATTGTGCCGATTCCGAATCTTTTGTTGGCTATCTCGAGAAGAGACCGGCGGTCTTTGAGGTTATTTTCCGCTTGCCGAAGGTTTGACTGGGCAGAGAGTACATTGAAGAAGAGGTTGACAACCTCAATTCCGACCCCCTCCATAGCCTCAAGGTAGTTGCGCTTTGCCATATCGTATTTGAGAGGCTCAGTCTTTTTCATCCATTTCAGTCTGTTGAAGGCAAAAAGTGGTTGCGTATAACTCAGCCGGATTGGTCGGCTGTTGTAGAGACGGTTGCCGTAACTGAACTGGTCGAGTCGGTGCAGATATGACTGCACCGACAGTGTTCCGCCGAGAGGAGCGATATTCTGGTCGATGGAGAGAGAAAGAGAATTGGAGAGAGTATTGTTTTCCACATAGAATATCTGTCCGCTTTCATAATCGCGGGTTTGCACCATAGATCTGTCAAACTCCATTAGTCCGCCTGATAGATTTATAGAAGGAAGCAGTTCCGCTTTATAAGAACGATGACTCCAATACCGGCTCATGAAATTAAGCCGCGCTGCCATCGCATCATAACTCTGCGCCTGCGCTATCTCTATAGCATCGCTAAGAGACAAGGTATGCTTCTGCCCGCTGATAGAGATAGGCATAAGTATACCAATAAAAAATATGAAGAAAATGATTGTTTTAAAGTTCATTTTGATATAATGCCTTAGCTTCTTTTTTAATATCATTGACGGCTGGAGAGGGAATTTTCTCTTTGAAATTTATGATCTTTTTAGCATAAGATTTGGCTGCATCAATGTTATCCATCTTTTCTTGTAGTTTCATCAATTTATAGAGTGGATATATTCGGTTTGGCATTATATGCCATGCTTGAAGGTAGGCTTCTTCGGCCAGTTCATAGGCTTCCATGTCTCTATAATTATTACCTTGAAGCACCAAGAACATCGGGTCATTACTGATTAATGCACCTCTACGAAGCATATCGTTGCTGTCATTGTATCGTCCTTGTTCGGAAAGAATTTTCGCGAAGTCAAAAAGAAAATGTTTGTTGTCATCTAAATAATTCAGAAGAGAGTAGTAATCCTTTGTGAATGTTCTGTCATGAAGTCCTGCCAATAATCGATATTCTTTTTCAGCGTCCAAACGTTCTCGAACAATATTTTTGCATAGAAATGATATAAAGAATATGAAAATTAGCACCACAACATTATTAATTATCGCATAACACAAAGAATATTCTTTTTTTGACTTTGAAGTTATCTGATTTGTCGCGGCATAAGAAACTATGATTACTCCAATAATCTGATAGGGTAGCAGTTCAAAAGGATATGAGAACAAAGAAATTATTAAAAGAGACAAAGCCACAAGAAATAGCGGACGGCATATCACCCAAAGTCTATGCAATACAAAGCCAATCAGAACTATAGCAAAAGCCAATCCCACGCCCCCTTGCTCCACTCCGACGAGAAGCAAATCATTGAAAGCATAATCAATTACATCTACACTTGTAAGATTAATGTCCGAATTAGTAGCGCATATTTCTGCCGTCTTTAAGGCATATCGATTGAAGAAACTTCCAATTCCATTACCCCACAGAGGATTGTCCAAGAAGCAATGAATACCGATATAATTGATAATTCCTCTGCCATCTGCCGAACCGGTTTTCAAGAAATACAAGCATACAGCACTGATTATGGCTGCGGCAATTAATATAGCCCATTGCCTCCATCCTCTAATCCTTTTATGAAAAAGAATTATCAGACAAATAATTATTGCAAGAAACGCAGCCCTGCTCATTGTAAATATTAATGGAACTGCAAGAAAAGTAATTAAGATATAACTTATGTTGCCATGTTTCCTAAATCCACATAAAGCGACTATTCCCAATGCGAGATAAACGGAATAGGGTCCGGGATTAAGGAATGATCCGGTTGCGGGATAGAGATGATGCCGGCTCGTTCCCGAGATTATCTGTGAATAGCCGATACCGGCTTCTACTATAGAAAAAATGACAAGAAGAATAGCGATGGCATTTCCTGTCAACCGGCATCCTGACAGCAGTATGCGCATTGTCACATAGAAAATACACATAAGTGTAGCCCTAATTGCGAATCCTGCAGCCGGATAGGTTGCGTCAAACCAGAATCGGAACATGGCATATATGTACCAACCAATAACAATGCAGTCAATCAAGTTAAATCGCATCTTGATCTTCCTAAAAAAGACTATTGCGAAACCGATTATTGCCATCAAAGGGATTATAAAACAAAGGTAGATTTCAGTCTCGGATCTTCCGACACTTACCGGCAGTATAGAAATAATTAATAGAAATATGACACAGACCAGAGCAATCCACGCATCCACATGGATTCCTTTCGCTAAGCCTTTCATACATCCTGATATTTCTACTATACGCTGTTTTAACATCTCATTTATACTATCATATTCCAGGGTCTATCTAAGTAGTCAGCATGCTCCGCATGAGTCACTCAAAGTCAAACAGTAATATCTCGTTATATAGGTTTCTTGAGAATTCGATCCGTTCTATATTTTCCTGTCTGAGGATTTATTGAATAAGAGATCTTTGACACTACTCCGACTATATATTCTTCCGGTACAAGCCCCCAATAGCGCGAATCGTTTGAATTGCTCACATTGTCGCCAGCCATGAAATAGTAGTCATGGGTGAAAATATGGCTTTCCAATGGCTTCCCATTCGCATAAACCAAATCCTTTTCCCAGTCGTATGTGATGCTCTTGCCTGTTTCCCATTCAAGGAGCATTTTATAAAGACATCCTTCCTTGGCAGTAAGTCTTATGTAGTCTCCCTTGCGTGGCAGATAAAGAGGACCAAAGTTCTTAATAGTCCAAGGTAAATGACCGTCATAAGGAATGGTATTTAGTACATATTTTGGAAAAACACTATCAGGCATCTGATCAAAACAATTTTGCATCTGTTTCACTCCTATTACAGACTTATAGTTATTGTTTCTGAAATGTCCACTTAGTATTGAGACACTGTCTCCTGGCACTCCGACACATCGCTTGGCATATACGTTGTTGATGACAAAATTGATCTTTCCGTCATGATGAGGGAAATTGAATACAAGTATGTCGTTGGGTCGTATGGCGCGGTGTCTTCTCGTGCGTAAGCTTTTCAGTTCGATGCCGTTTATGTTGAAATTAATATCAGAATAAATCCGAGCTCCGAATATTGACTTATTCACGATGATACGATCTCCAGGCATAAGTGTCTGCATCATTGATTCCGTAGGTGTGATAAACTGGTCATATAGGAAGATGTGTGTCAAATACCATGAAATAGGACAAAGCAACATTAGAAACACAGTTAAGTATATATACTTGACATCAGTCTTTAGATGCTTAGATATTTCATTCAATTGGTTCATTTAATTTGAATTATATGATTATCATTCTTTGGTATATGATATGATGAATCGTTGTGTATAAACTGATTTCAGTATCTTTAATTTTAGTCCAATATCAGTTCTTCTCTTTAATTAGTTCAAATTTGTTATTCAGGTTTTAATTTGTGAAAAAATACTACGGGATTATCCTCGATTGATAATCCAAGATCTTTGAATGTAGAAAGATCATTATTATCTTCTATAAATATAATTTGTCCAGATTGCATCACTGAGATAAGGTTGTTTCCATCGATTTTTACCGGACTTGAAATATACGGATAATCTATATCAATTTTTTCGAGAATTGGACTTAACGCGATCTGTCTACCATCTTTTATTTTCACTAAGTAATATAATAGTCCGTAGTCTCCAAACAATGGGAATACCAATAATTCGTAGTTATCGTTACAATAATAATTTGTAAAATTCGTCACAACTGGTTGATTTTGATTTTGTTTAAGTAGTTCGATGAATGGAGTATTGCCATATTCTCCTTTAAGTTGTGATTCAGTGTTGAAAGAAAAAGTAGACTGCAGTTCAAATTTTGTAGGAGAAATCATATATATAGAAGATTCAAATGGATGACACACAAAAATATGATCCTTGTCTGTTTTCCCAATAAATGGTACATATACTTTATCAAGTAATACACTTTCATTCTTATCAAATTTGTCAAGTCTGTTTATTACTCTTCCTTCTTTTGAATCAATCAAGGCATAATTATACCCTGTATCATTGCAATTTTCAGAAGCTAATAAAATATTGCCATCATTAAGTATTTCAAAAGCATAGTAATAATTATCCAAATCAATAATCTTTACATAATTACCTTTGTAATCATATGCGATTATCTTCTCTTGCATTGGAGATAGTACCCATATCATGTCATCTGACAATTTGAAATCGCTGATTTCAAGGTATTCATTAGATGCATTACCTTTTTTACTGATAATTCCGAGATTTTTCCCATTTAAATCAAATATGAAGATACTCGATCCGGATTGTAGTGCAATAACAGAATCATTTACAGCAAAATCATCAATTTTTGAAACTATTACGCTATCGTTGGTTTCAAGCCTAACGTAATCATATTTCTCAAAGAACTCTCTCATATCACTTCGTTGTTCGACATCTACATACTGTGTTATTTCACGATTTGTTTTGCTTACGCAGCTAGATAGGACAAACCCAATAACGAGGGGAATAAAATATATAAATCTAATCATACCTTTGAGTATTAATTGTAGTGAAAAGATATTATTGTATTAAGTCATAGTGGGTAATTGCGTGTCTAATGGCTTAATACAATAATATCAATAAATGTGTAATCTAAAAGATAACAGAATATAGCTGGTCACAAGTTATGGTTTTGCACAGATACTCTCCATCAATTTTACAATTTTGTGCGCCGCTAATTGTTATTTTTCCGTCAGCTGTGGCTTTGATAATTTTTCCATTCCCAAGTTTTACTTGAGCAAAGCCAGTAATTATACAGTCATAAGGCTCAATTTTGTACCCAGCACTTTCTTCCGTCTCTTCAGCTAGTGCTTCTACGTTTTCTATCATCAAGATATTGTAACGATTATGATGATTGGAGTCTATTTGCAGTGTTCTAACATGGAAGATGGACACCGCAAAAGTCGCGACAAACAGCAAAAGAAATACCTTTTTTGTCATGGTTGTTTGATTTTTGTTAATACTGTTTATTTATATCGGTATCTATCCTTTCAACCGAAGCGATTGATAATCGCAAATGTGGATTATTGATGTCTGTGTCTTGAATTTGTTGTTTATGTTTGACTTAAGCTATTTGTTTTAAGAGTTGTAGCCAGAGAACCGGACTTGACTGGGAGGGGTATTTGCCCCAAAGTGCCATTTTGTTTGTGGCGGTTTGATGATAGTCCACCCTCATGGGAATGCATATGCTGAAGCGTTTTGTAAAACAACTCTTTAATTTTGTTATTACGACTTGGATTACCAACAAGTGCGATTACATCCTCTTCGTCAAGTAAGAAAGAGTGAAGCTTTTGATTGCTAGGAATATCAGAATTATTGCGGATAAACTCTCCATCTGAGTCGAGAATACACCAGAATGGGAATTTCTCCTGACGGAGGCAACTTGACACCTCATAAAGACGGGCATGTTGCGGATGAAGGACAATAACTAGTTCTGCATGTCTTATTTGAAGAGTGTCGTTGATTTCAAAGTATTCGTTCAAATGGCTTAAGAAGCAACCTGAGCATGAAGTGCTGTCTACAAAGACAACAAGTTTCTTTTTGGGCAATGAAATATATGTGGAATCAACTCCGTTGAAATATGCTTTTGCCTGTTCGAATGTGAGATTTAGATTACTACCTGTCATAGCTTTCACTTGTTTTTCTAACTCTCTTTTGGGATGATTGTATACATAGCTAACGGTTAAACAGGTCATGCAAATCACCAAAAGTCCCACAATAGCTATCGTCTTTATGTTCTTATCTTTTTTCATTTCGTTTTTTTGTTATTTCATTACCACCAAATCTGTTTACCATCCTTATATGTAAAAATCCTTTCTTCCTGTCCTTTTGAAAGATTGCTTACGAGATACAATCCGTCAGTAGGGACATCATAATAGACAAGGCGATTGTCAGTGGCAATCTTCTCTCCAATTGACTGCCATTTGCCATTGTGCCAGTACTTTAGTTCATATCGATCGCCTATTTCGATGCAGTTGCCGTCTGTTCTCGGTATATATCGTATTTGGGATATACGTTCCCGTTTGCAAAACTTCATCCCTACCCAATGCCGGTCGGAACTATTGCCTTCAAATCCTGTCAGAATGTCGCCGTCAAACACATTTTCTTTTCTTTTCCCAGCGATACCTTCCGTCCCGATTATTGCTCCTTGAAGCATCTTATGGTCCGGTGAAAAAAACTCCACCTCATTTATGTTGCAATAAGAACCATCTGCTCCTATGTATCTTACATACCGATAACTGCCGGAATCAACGACGGGAATATCATACCAGTTTCCGTCGGTTAATCCCGAGTGAGTAAAAAGGGTAACGTTCGATTTAAATTCAGGATCGTTGGCAGCTTGAAATTCTCCTCCGTCCATTCGCCGATTAAATTCGTCGTTGAAACTCATGAAAGGATATTTTCGCAATATTGTCATCTTCTCAGGATGCTGCTCATTAGCGACAATATCATGGGAATTGCCATCTGAATCAATAAGAAACGGATTGCCGAACGGTACAATCTTTCCATCTACGTATGTCGCTGCCATATACATAACGTTTCGTCCCATTTTACGAAATTTGACTTTCCCTTTGCTGATGGCTGCATAGTCAACTGGAACCCAATTTTTGTTGTCAAAAACGCAGATATAAGCGACTTCCCCTTTGATATCGGACGGTACCGTACGGATTAAATCTGAAACTTCGCCGTATTCGTCAGTAACATCTACGAAATCAGCATGAATGAAAAGTTCCGGTATCTCTTGCTCTTTGCTAAGGTCTTTTGCTATCTTTCGGTTTAGCCTGAACCTGTGTCGATATACCTTCGGTCTGATATAATTCTTCACATAATATACAGAGTCTCCTGGTGCAAATCCCATGTGGAAGAGCGAGGACCGTCCATCCGGGTTTATCAGTACACACCATGTGTGACCTTTACTGCGATTGGCATAGTTGGGTGTAAAATCAATGGCTGCAGGAATCCCGATACTGCGGCATAAGCTGACGGTGAAACACGTTTCCATTAGACAGTTACCTGTCTTTCCTTCCAATATAGACGTTATTTTAGGAGTGAGGCTGCCCTTGAATGCCATCCACTCATACTCGGGGGTGAGCTCATGAACCTTCATGGCTGCAGAGATGGAACTTCCGAAAGGATAGTGCGGATTGGGGCTTGGGTTTTTGCCGCATTTTTCCATCGCCCATTTTTGCGTTTCCCTATCTGCGAACATAGTCTGAACCATTATCTCGTTCCCGTTGTCGTCTTTTGCTGATTCTAAATATAGACCATTGTCCTTATTCATGATTTTGTACAGGTGATTATCAATGGGGTTGAAAATCCATTTCTGATGGTTACCTCCTTGAAAATGATACTGGCTTACCTGTGCATTCTCTTCGGTACTGCAATAACGGGACTCAAGGCAAAGATCCGTTGTGTCCTTTTTGAATGAGGATATGCTCCAGCAGTAGTCTCCCTTGAAGTCTAGGCGGAGCATGCCACAGCTATCTCCTTTGTTCATGAGTGGCTTTAGTTTAACAAGATCGAGTAGTGACTGGCGGATAGTATCAAACACTATGTAGTTGCCAGTACCATGATTTTTGATTCGGAAGAGTGATTCCGTATAATCCTCTTGATTTTCGAAATCAAGTTTTTCCATCGCTGAGACTGTGATCCTGTCAAGTAGAATGTTTCCCTTTTCTCTAACTATTGCAATTGTATTGTTGCCTGCAGTAATGCAGACTTCTATTCCGAATCTTGAGTCCCTCAAAGACTCCAAGGATATGGTCGACTGAAGACGGAAGACTCCGATATCCTTTCCATTGACAAAGATTCTTATCCGAGGATCTTTGGATACAGAGGCGTATGTTAACCAAATCTTCTTACTGGATGCAAGAGGAGCGTGGATTATTAATGATGCTTTTGAATTTTCTTTATCTAATAATACTACTTTTCCTTTTGAAGCACGATCATACGAGACCGTTTCACATGCATCAAGATCTCCATCTTCTGCTTCGTAGAACTGCCCCCTTCTGCTAAATACATAGTTGCTCGCAAGAAATGGATAGATATAGGAGATAGCAGTTCTCCAGTCTGTAGGTTGTTCGTGGGTAAGACGATACGGAAGTACATAATCGAAAAAGTATGACTTGTCATACTGAGTATGCCATCCGGTGTTCTCCCATACATTGCAGGCATCTTCAATCGCTTTGATTAGATAATCTGCTTTCAGTGAAATAATGTCTGGTGTCAGGATAGTTTTTAAAAAGTCAATATTTGATGAAAGACACGCGAAGACACTGTCTCGCTTTTCGTATGGATAGTTTGCCATTTCCAGATATGCCGAGTCATACAGTTCAACAGCATCTCCACTATAAGAATAATGGTATGGCATCTCGCTTATTAGGAACTTTGCTGCCTCATATTTTAATGGATCCGGGTCATCTTTAAAATGACTTAACACCTTCTCCATTTCACCACGATTATCCCCGGCGATGTCAAGAGATTTCCGGAGATCTGTATCGCAAGCAGTTATAATGCTAAGAGCGAACATCAATCCGAAAACCCAATATGCGTTTATGTTATAGCCGATTCTCATGGTGATTAGATTTCTTAAGTTTCTATTTTATTAATTTACGCTCAAGTGAAATTCCGAGTCAATCAACGTAAGCAAGCATGCTCCGCATGCGCCCCTCAAGTCTACTAACCCTCTACACCTCTACAAGATAAATATCTTTTATTTGCAATCAATAAACCGAGTGAAATTCCGAGTAAAAGAAGATTCTTCACGAAAGTCTCCATAGGATTCAAATGTATGATTTCTCCAAAGCATCCGCATGATTCTATTCCTCCATATATATCTGTCAGATTAATATATGTAATGATAGTGAAGAAAAGCATTACAATTGGATAGATCATACATAGTATCGGACGGAGTTTCCTAATGAAACCCACTAATCCAATCAAAGTCTCGAATATACATATCAAGACAGCGATCAAGAAAGAATGAGACTGAATAGATTCTAGACCAAGAAGATTAAGAAATTCTCTTACTGTCAGAGCAAAGCCCTTTATGCTGATTCCTTTCAGGATTCCCGAAGCAATGAATGTCAACGACAGTAACATCCACGCTACAGAAATCCAATTAATCTTACGGTTTTCATTGAAGACTCTTCTTATAGTCTTGTCCATCTTGTCAGAGTTCCAAATATCCTATGTAGGTATGTTCGACAGTGATCAGACGTAGTTGGAATGCTCCGGAGACTGTAGACATGAATTCCACAATATCGTAATCGCTCGGATACGATACGATGGTATCAATGCCATCTTCATCCCACAACTCATATGCTATGATCTCATAGGGAATGGAAGTCTCTATACGATGATTTTCGAAATCAATCGTACAGATAACTGGGGCAGATGGTATTCTATGGCCTTTGTCAGGTTGAATTCCTTTATCAGGTCTTTCATCTTGCAGTGTAATTTCAGTTTTGACAGACACCGCGAGTGTCTGAAAATGCCATAAACTGCAGATTATGGCAATCATCATTAGTGTCAGTTTTTTCATGCCACAAAGTTAGACAAAGAGCAATGAAAAAACATAAAGTTTTTGTTCGAAATGTGTTCGAAAAGCATGTCAATGTGCTTTTAGAACATATTCGAAGAAATAGAATATTGAAATATAAATGTTATAATTTATTTATAATGTGATGATTATCTTATCCAATGAATCTAATGATAATTTCTCCTCAGAAATCTTGTCGGCAAGTGATCTTCGTTGTGAAGAAATGGTATTTCTTCCGCGAGCAAGCAATCTTGAGATATTAGTGGGGGTAATTCCACACTTCATCAGTAATGCCACCTTGCGCTCTGAAGGAGTAATACTTCCTTCCGTCAGGATATCAAGTCTATTGATAAAGCCAGGTGATACTTTCTCTATAAGTTCTTCAATTCTATCC
>CAMWQF010000069.1 GCA_947176285.1 uncultured Porphyromonadaceae bacterium | reverse complement strand
CTTTCTTCTAAGTTTGATTATTGTTGGGAATGTCATATTACTCCTGATTGGTTGCTTTTATGGGAGTATGATGAAGATGATGTCATTCTGTTGCTTTTGCAAACTGGTACCCATAGTGATATTTTTTGATATTGCGAGATATATTTTTTTCGTTATAGTCGAGAATTTGAAAAAATAAAGTAATTCTATAGCGCAGTGACTGCGCTTATTCTATGCGTTCTCCGGGCGATGCGAAGCAGCACGAAATTCTTTGTGATCTTGCAAAAACCGAGTTGCGAAGCCAAAATTTCATTAATGATTTTTAATTCATCATTTAAGTAACTCTGCTCCTCTGCGCCCTCTGCGTGAGAACTTTAGGAATATCTTGACTCAGTGGAGCCTTAATCTGTCATATTGAGCGTGTAACTAAAATTCTGGTTTCTAGAATAAGGTCCGTATATATAGGCATAGGAATACATTTGAGGATGTTCCAAGATACTAGTATCGAAATCCTTTCTCATTAACGTTTTTCTGAATTCCCCTTCATGAAGAATGAGACTGGTGGGAAGTTTTGGAAGTTCCTCCTCATTCATGAATATTTTTATACAATCATAAAAATCTTGAACCCGTTTCTGAAGTGAACCATCCGGATTTATAATATTATCGAAAGCACCGTCTGTTCCATCGCACTTGAGGCTTAGGAAGAAATCTCCAATATTATTTTTATAAGTCTGAGCCAAATTTCGATCTAATTTGTCAATGTATTCGGTTATTTGATGAATAGTAGAACTCTTGCTAGTATCATAAAGGAACTTCCACCAATCTTTAGCATTATCCGGATAACCCTTTAACGTAGTAAAGAGAGCATCATCAGCACGGAGCAAAATCTGACCTAGAGAGGTTTTGAGATGTGTATGAGGAACCGAAATGGTCTCTTCAAGAGATGGAAGCATAACATCTATGCCTTCCCGGGCAAGTAGTGTGATTAGGTAATGAACGGTACCGAAAGGATACTTATGAAAATAATCTCCTTCGCCATCCCCACAGAAAGTTCTGCCACGTTCATTGTTGGGGTTAATTTTGGTTCCTAAACTCTTTATTCTTTGAAGATGCTCGTTGTTATGAGCAATTATATGTTGTTCTATGCAGATTACATCCGGTCTGACAACATACAAATCTATATAGACAGGGTCATAGATAGATTTTACCTCAGGAGTTACCCATATTTCCTTTTTACTATTGCTAAAACCTACAATTTTTGCACCGCAATATTTTTGCAAAATAATTCCGGACAGAAAACCATCAATATCAGTATTGATAATGATGTTCGGGTTTCTCTGAAAGATTTCTTTAATCATAATTATTCTTCTCTCAAGCATTAGCCTCGGACCGGGGATGCCGCAAGTCGGTCTGCATCCGCAAAGTTATAAACTTTTGTTGGATTTGCAAAATTATTTCTTGAAAATTTGATAAAGATGATTTATTCGTATTCAGAGAGATAAGCGGTGATTTGTTTTTTTAGTGCTGGTATTTCTTTCTCTGTTATCTCTTTGACTATTTGAGGGCTGATATGATAGTATCCATGCACTAATAGATGTCGCATCCGAATTATATCGTTCCATTCTATCTCAGAATGAGATATTTTAAATTCAGGTGTAAGCATATAAGCAGCTTCGCCAATAATCTCAAGATTCTTGACTAATCCGAAGAACTCGATTGATTTCGAGTCTAACAATGGAATCTCATCATTAGGGAAATATAATCTTATCCTGTCGCAGGCCTCGACAATATGGATTAAACGGAGTTGGTCTCTAAGCGGTTCTCTCATAAATAAGTATTCGTTCTTTGTTGACGAATGGTGCGACAAATGGATCAAGCATAGAGAGTTCTACAAGATCAATCCTTCTTTTAGCTAACGATTCAAGATCATTGATTATGTGGAAATATTGCAGTCCAAGTTTAGCACCTTGTGTAAATTGCACAAGGAGATCTATATCGCTGTTTTCAGTTTCTTCCCCGCGTGCGAACGACCCAAAAAGCCATGCCTTGTCAATGGGCACAGAGGAAAGATATGATCTGATTTCTTTTAGAGGGAAATTTATCATAATCTATTATTGGCTTTGGGGTTGTGGTGAATTACAAGAATACATATTGTTTATAATATAACACGTTTTTTGTGCAGTTTGTTCTGATTGTGAAACCTCACTAATATAAATGTTATCCCCAAAGGCATCCATTCGATAGCCTTTGGGGAATTTTTCTATGATTTTGATTGCTTGTATAAGTAACTATTTTGTGCTTTCAAAATAAATACCTATGATTCTGTATGATATAGTTACTCGGTGAATTCAATAACAGTACCGGTGGCAATAGCCTTAGCTCCTGTATAAATTAAGATGAATTTGTTCTTATAACTTACATTTACATTGATGATAGCCTGAGATCCCTTGAGGTTAGCGTTTTTGTACATATCAGACATGGCGGATTCTCTTAGAGATTTTTTTGATAGGCCTCCTATCCCAAACCAATAGTTCTGGTTAGATTCTCCAGATACTTGACCTACAATCTTGTAGTTCTTTTTAGCCAAAACTACTTCAGTCTGAGTCAGGTTAGTGTTGTTGGTAGCCTGTTGAGAGATGCTACAGCTTGTGCATAGAAGTGCAAGACAAGCAACACTTGTTAACAATAATTTTTTCATGCTGTGAAACATTTTCTTGGGTCTATGGCAACTCAGGTTTGACCCGAAAAATAAAAAAGCGTGAGAGCCGATACCTGTTGTTCGTCCCACCACTTGAGGCCCTGGAAACTGCCCATCACCGTAGAACGAACAACGCAGAAGCCTCACGCGGAATATGTATATCAACATTAATGCGTGACGCTCGCGCGCCACCCAGACAGTGGGTATACACTCCTTATAGGCATCTATCGTTGTCTCATTCCTGACGATGATTTGAAATTTTCCAGGTTTCAAGTGGTCAAGAAAGAGCGTCAGATAAACGCTTTTATAATATGTAATTAAGTGCGCACATGAGGTGCGCTGCTACAGATTCCCTCCCACGAAGACCCCGGACCGGGGCTTCCGCAAGTCGGTCTGCATCCGCAAAGTTATAAACATTTTCTGGATTTGCAAAATTTTTCTTTGAAAATTTGGATTGTGTAAACTTTATAGTTAACTTTGTGATGTAAAAAAACTTTATATGGCTAATCGTACAATTCGGATCTTCAAGAAATATTTTACGGAGTTTTATTTAGAGCAGACAGAAACTGTAAAACGTAAGATAAACTATTGCCTGAATATGGTAAAGACTGTTGATAGGGTGCCATCTTCTATTCTCTGCAAAATGGAAGGTGTCGATGGATTATATGAAGTTAGAGTGGAGGTTGGAAGTAATATCTTTAGGATATTTTGTTGTTTTGATGAAGGCGTATTGGTAATACTCTTCAATGGTTTCCAGAAGAAAACACAAAAAACACCAAAGAATGAAATAGAGAAGGCAAAACGATTGATGAAAGAATATTTTAATGAAAAAAGAAATGAATAGGGCAAAACGCGAAGCAATAATGAATGCTCAGACATTTGATCAGTTATTGGATGCAGAGTATGGACAGATTGGAACGCCCGAACGCGAGCAATTTGAAATTGATGCGGCAGCTTTCAGTCTTGCGGAAACTTTAAAAGAGGAGCGATTGAAAGCAGGTCTTACACAAGAGCAGTTGGCAGAGAAAATCGGTACTAAAAAAACGTATATTTCTAGGCTTGAGAATGGCAAATCAGATATTCAACTAAGCACGTTATTCCGAATATTTGAAGGTCTTGGACGAAAAATATCATTGACTATTGTCTAAATCAGAAAAATGCGCCTCCCGATCTGTGTCGGAAGGCGTTATGTTTGTCTAAAACGTAAAGTCCTGTTATTACTTGCCGAAGATGCCACCCAGCATTCCGCCGGCTTTTTCCTTAAGGCCGTCGATAACGTTGCCTTTCAGACTATCAAGGTTAACGTTGTTGAGAAGGCCGGATGCATGAAGTTTGGATACGATTTCTGCAAAATCGAGGTTCTTTAAGTCAAAACCTTTGAGTGCGCTTGTCACCTTTGCGATGTCAAAGTTATCGCCGAATTTATCTTTGAGCTGGGCGATGATTTGCTGAATGTCCATAATTACGAATTTTTAGTGGATGAATAATGTTTTTCTTTTAAACGCGTAACTTACAGAATTGTTCGGTTTTATTTCAGTTTAGGCTTGAGTTCGTCAGGCGTCTCATTGGTATACATCTCTACGGGAGCAGTCTCTTTCGTAAAGAAGTCTGCGATGGTCTCAGGCGCAAGATTCAATGTCGGCTTAAAATCCTCGCTTGCCATATAGTCTAAAATTGCATTGCGCATACGCTTTGCCACGACGCGATTTTCTAAGTTGTTGCTGATATCCATGGTAGTCATGAAAAGTTTTCCGTTCAATACATTTGCTTCCACTACCATGCCGAGTTTGCGGCTCAGATGCCAGGTGTCAATCGGTTGGATGGGTGATTGATACTCGGCAGGGAGTTCAAGGAGATTCATCACCTGCGCTCTGTTGAGAAGTTCCCACCAGTTGAGGTTGCTCCAGTCATCTGTCGGAAAACCATGTGCGAAAAGCGGATGTTCAGTATTAATGTAGGCTCCTGTGGTGTGTGGAGGACGCATCTTAAACCAACTTGTATTCCAGAACACCGGCATATAGTTCTGCTCAATATCCTTTCCAAGTGTCACCTTTCCGGCTGCCGTCAGAAGCACATTCCCTCCATACTCAAGAATTTCTAAGGCTGTGGCATCGAGTGTATCTGTCACGAATATATTCTTTGGCACGTCAAGAACCGCTTCTTCCGGATATACCCAATATTCCCAGCTGTTGCGACCCTTATCTCCCACATTGACCGAAAGTTTATATTTCATAGGATTCGTTACTTTCTGAATCGGCAGATCCACTTTGCCTACCTGATTGTTCTTGCCAACAGGGAGATTGGTATTGCCAAAGATGCCAACTGCCACAGCCCTTCCTTCTGAATCTGTAATGGTATAAGATACCTTTGTTTCTCCTAAGTCATCAGCTGTAGCATTGATAATCTCTACAGGGATACTTACAGAATCAGTATCTGTAAACACAAATTTGGGAAACTTTGCCAAAGGAACTACCGGGCTACAGAATTCGCGCCACTGCTCACCGTTTACGTATCCCTTCTCCTTCCAGAATACATTCAATACTCCTTCAAGGGCAGTTCCCTGTCCGCTGTAGTCATTGAGCGCCAAGAGTTGGAATCCGGTATAATCCGGAGTGCGAAGATTTCGCTCAATTTCATATTTATAGCAAAGGGTCTGTAATTTCCCGCTTGAGTTAAGGAATTTTCGGTCCATACCCTTCATGCCATTCTTTTCAAGAAGGTCGCGGAATATCTCAAAATTCTTTGCCTTATAAGGTCCGGTATATTGTGAAGTCTCTTCAAGATCGGGGAATGCACACCATTGTCCTTGCTCATGAGCGAGGATGGGGGAGTTGTTCACCGGATTCTCGTCTGATGGTTTGAAATTGCGAGGAGTAGCGATGTCTTTGGAATAATCATCGTCGCTCGACGGCATATGATTTTTCCATTCAAGGCCGCGACCTCCACCTTTCACATGGTATTCGCTGCCGTTATCCCAAGCCCAACCTCCACCGACAGAGGCTCCGCAATAGATTTTCGTGGGGTCATAATCTTTCATGATCGCTACCCATTCATTTGTATAAGGCACCCAGTTTCCGGCAGGTTCATTTCCGGCTGCCATCATGACGAAGGATGGGTGATTACCGTAATTATCGAGCATGGCTTTCCCCTCGTCGATCAGATATTGGTCAATTGCCATTCCGCTCCTGAGTTTTACTCCATGATTTGGCCATGACGGACCCTCTGGCTGAAGATAAATTCCGGCTTTATCTGCTGCAGCGAACGCCGCCTCCGGAGGACAAAAACTGTGGAATCGCATCATGTTGATGCCGTATTCCTTGCATTTGGCAAACACCTTTGCCCAAGATTCTTCATCAGTAGGAGCATAACCGGTAAGAGGAAAACAGCAATTTTCAACCGTTCCACGAATATAAATTGGTCTGCCGTTGATGAGAATATCTCGACCTTCTACTGATATATCGCGCATTCCGAAAGTAGTGGATGCTTGATCATTTCCAAAATTTACGGTGACATTGTAGAGAGGTGTGTTAAACTCATCCCATGTCTTCATTTTGTCTCCGAAATCTACTATAAAGGTCAAAGTGTCTCCGTTTAGTTCCCATTTTGGAATATTGAATACTTCTGCTCCGTCATCAGACACCACCTGGGCATTAATTCGTCTTATTTTTTTAGCATTCCCGCCCTTAATAACTTTTATTGTTGCTTTTCGGTTTTTGACATCAGGATAAACCCTTATGTTCTTAATGTAGGCGTCATCAGGAGTTGCTTGAACATACATATTGCCTGTGATGCCATTCCAGTTTCCTTGTGTCTGGTCTGTGACACTGTGGGAATCTTGACCTACACAGACATTCTCAATGCCGTTGTAGACAGTAAGTTCTATCTCATTGCCTTTGCCGGCTTTGACATATTGTGTTATATCATATTCATGAGGAGTAGAAAGCGACATCTGATGGCCAACGTCTTCTCCATTCACCCGGAGGGTTGTCTCAATATGTGGCCGTTCCAGATGAAGGACTATTCTTTTATCCTTCCAATCTGCCGGAATTTTCACGTTCTTCTTATAGTAAGCGTTGCCTACATATTCCTTATCAGGAGTTAGGAAAAAAGGGAATTTGATATTGCCGGGCTCACGATAGGGTTTATAGAGATCGCTGTAATAGTACGACATGTCATAGAGCGACCCTGTCCATTTTGTCTCAGTGTTCACGTCATTACCTTTGCCGTTGGTAAGCATTGAGCCCGGAAGTGTTATTGTGTCATCATAAACAGGAGTTTCTCCAAATCCGAATTGCCAAGTGCCGGAAAGGTCTATTTTGTTTTCTGATGCTCCAAATGCAAGAGCCGAGTATAAGAGAGTTATTGATAAAATATTTTTTTTCATAATATCTGTATGTTGGCTTAGTCCTGTCACTGAGTATGCAGTGATCATCAATTATGAATTAAAGAAATGCTGTATACTTCTTCGCCGGGAGTTGTGTCTGCTTCCTCAGGGAAGTAGACAGGCATATTCTCCTGAAGTGGCAGAATACGCAGTTCAAGTTTATTTGCGTCCTTAGGAAGTCGCCACAGTCCGAAGAGCATTGGGCGACCGTTGTAGAAATTGTCAGCTATCAGTTTGCCGTCGCAATAAAGACGAGCCACATCGCCTCGATAGTCAATGCGAAGGAGTATGTTCTCACGCTCTTCGGCATCCGGAAGATTGCTTATGGTATATACTGCTGATTGTTCAAAGTCGGCATCTTCAGGTGATTCTGCTGCTTTATTTACCCCGATAGATATCGTTCGAGGAGCGCCAGCCTCCTTGCTCTTCCCAATTTTGGGCTGTCTTGAAGGAATAGCGACAGATTCCTTTTCCGGCAAGAATAGTCTGGATGCCTGGTCGGATGTCAAGAGATAGACATTGTCATAGATAGGTTTGTCGGGACCAAGTGCCTTCACATTTTTCATCACCTTATTTCCTATTGCAATCTCCGTAGATATACCCGGTATTTGCTCAAGAAAAATCTTTCCGTCTCGTTTGGCTATCAGTTGTGCGGTGGCATATCTTATTCCGTCAATGTTTACTGGGAAAATGCACATTGTGCCAGCCGGAATCGTGATAGGCTTTGAAGGGAATTTTACTCCGCAGAGGTCAAACCTGATTCCTTTCTTTGCTGATAGATTTTGCAATCGCTCATAATTGTTGATGAATACAAAACCGCTCTTGCCGTCTGTGCGATATGAATATCTGAGCGTTGAGTCGTCTCCCTTTGCAATGTCTTGTGGAGCCGGAAACATAGCCTCCATCGGGGCAAGGATGTTGCCGTAATCTTGCATGAAGAGATGTAGTTTTCTCAATGTGTAGTAATGTGGATATGTCTGACCAAACTCTCCTAATGGAGCCTGGAAGTCATAGTTCTTTACCGGAAGGTCATTGTAGTTCGTGGCTTTGGTGCGTTGGGTCTCGTTGAGGTATATGTCGCTTTCCGGGTTGGTGCCACCATGATACATATAATAACCGAGCAGATTACTGCCGCTACCGAGTTTTACAACAGCGAGCGAGTAGGCATCCTCCGGATATATCCACGGTCGGCGGTGGTAGGCGCCCATCATTCCGCCTCCCAATTCACAAGTAAAGTAGGGATATAGTTCGTCGCCTTCTGTCAGCTTCTCTTTTTGGTCCTTTAACTGTTCCGAAGCTATCGCTGTGCTGCTCCTGAAAGGCTTGAAATTGAATGCCTTGTAATAGTTGCCTGCCGTAGGTTCGATAGAACGTTCCCAAAAACCATCAGCATAGTCGCCATAAAGCGGAATCATCTCGCCATAGGGTACAGGTGTCTTTAGTTCCGGCCATCCGGTGCGTGTATAGAAGGGGAGATCAAAACCTATCTCATTGGCTCTTTTCTTGAGAGACATAAGATATGAACCATGTCCACGATATTCATTGTCAAATTGGCAAGCCATCACCGGACCCCCGTCTTTCCACTGCAATCCTTGCACCTGTGTGAAAATTTGCCGGTAAAGTTTAGTTACGGCATCTAAGAATGCCGGATCCTCACTCCTTGACTTTATCCCCTTATCGAAAATCCAGTCAGGAATGCCTCCGTTTCTTGCCTCCCCATGGCAGAACGGACCTACGCGGAGCACTACCGGCATACCCTCTTCCTTACAGATTTCGAGAAATTTGCGTAGATTGCGTTGTCCGCTCCAGTCAAATTTCCCTTCATTCTGCTCAATATGATTCCAGAATACATATGTGGCAATAAGGGTCACACCGCCATCCTTCATCTTCCTGACAGATGAACGCCATTCATTTTCAGGCAGACGGCTGTAGTGAATTTCTCCCATCACTGGAGTAACCCTTTCCCCATCAATGATAAGGCTTTGCGCATCCCATTTTACATCGGGAATTTGAGACTTGCTAAAGTCGTAGGCGGAGATCGGTATGGCTCCAAAGAGTATTGAGGCACCTGCCAAGACGGATATAAATGTCGATTTCATGATAAATAGGTTTATGAGTACAAAGATACAACCTAATTTTCAAATTTCAAATTAAATCTTAATAAAAAATTCTTCTTTCAATCCTCCTTGTTAATAATTATGGTGTGTTTTTATTATCAGCATATTATAATCTGTAATGTATCAAATGATGATTCTTCAATGTATCAAATGATGATTTGTGTGTCCCAACTTAACAAAAAAAGGGATAAGCACGTGGCTCATCCCCTTTCAGTAATTCGTAAATTGGTGGTATTATTTGTACGTGTTGACAAATACGGTTGATTTCCCATCAGCATAGCGTAGAACGTAGATTCCAGGTTGGAAAAGTTTCATATCTTCGCTTGTGCAATTACTCTTTAGCAAAATACCATTCATATTGTAGAGATCCGGTTTTGAGTCTGCGTTTCCAAACATCGAGCCATTATCCCCATTGATAGACTCCACGAATGTTCCTTCCATATCCGGCAGAATTACAACTGAATATAAACGGATGCATCCGTCCTCTGCGCTACGTGTATTTGCTTTCTGAAGCTTAGTTTGAGCGGCAGCTTTTGGCAGAGTACCATAGATATATATGTATGTAGGTTCTGTCACATCATATGTCACCTCTATAAATCCCTTCTCATCTTTAGAGAATGTCTGGGGAGTAGCATTACCCACCTTTACAGTAAGGAGATTTGATCCGATTGTCTGACAGTTTATCTTAACCGTACCTTCCCCTTCATTTACCATCACCACAAGTCCGTTGAAACGGTTTGCCAAATCTGATTGTCCGGGGACAAGACTGCCGAGAATCTCAGAATATTGTTCTTCCATTGTAGAAGCGAGCACGATGCTGCCGTCTGCAGCGTCGTATGAGTCTTCCTCTCCGAGCGTTACATATACGTCTCCGATTACAGCATCACTCAAGTCTGTATCTTGGTCAATGCCTGAGAAGAGTGTTTCGCTTTGTGTGTTCGTAGCAGATATTTCTTCAATCGGGATTATCAGGTTATCCTTCATGTTGATTGACCCGCTCCAAACCGGATCAGCCTTATATGCTTCGATACTTTCTGCTGGCACCTTTATTGTCGGTGTGCCTAAGTAATGCCAAGACCAATCTAACTTTTGAGGTTCCTTTGCAGTTACTGTTATAGTAAAGGCTTTGTCTTTGTTCCAGAAGCAGAAAGGATCATATCCAAATTCATTTATTGTTGAGGCTATATAAACCGATTCAATGCCAGTACACTCTTGGAATGCTCCATAGTCTACAAACTCTACACCTTCCGGAAGAGAAATTGTCTTTAATGATTTGCATTCACGATATGCACCGAATCCAATAGTCTTTAGATTCGCAGGCCAATGGAAGTCAGCAAGTTTTTCACACCCTCCGAAAGCATTATCGCCTATTGTAGTCACATTGTCCGGCATATATATGTATTCGAGATTCTTGCAAAGACAAAATGCACTTTCGTCTATAATCTCAAC
>CAMWQF010000068.1 GCA_947176285.1 uncultured Porphyromonadaceae bacterium | reverse complement strand
CATATGTTAGTATCGGATAAAATAGTATCATTTCGACTTTGATATTTTTCATAATTTTGCATCCAAAAGATGCATAACCTAAATATCATGAATAACAAACTTAAAAAATGCCTATTAACAGCCTTGTTTTCCACGACTATGGCTGGAATATCCGCAAAGGTGGAACTTCCCGATATAATCAGTGATAACGCTGTGTTGCAACAAAACTCAGACGCAAAACTTTGGGGCTGGAGCAAACCCGGATCGTCGGTAGACGTAACAACCTCATGGAATGGAAATATATATACCACCAAGTCTGACATCAAAAGCGGACGCTGGGATCTGACAGTCCCAACACCGGATGCCTCCTTCACTCCATATTCAATAGAATTTACAGATCCTGACGGATCTGTAAAGATCGACAATGTCTTAATCGGAGAAGTATGGTTCTGCTCCGGGCAGTCAAATATGGAGATGCCACTTCGGGGATTTGGAATCCAACCTATTGAAGGCGCAGCCCAAGCCATTGCATACTCCGGGAAGTATCCTGGTATAAGGATGGCAAATATTCCTAAGCGTGAAGCATATACTCCTCAAGAAAAGGTAGAGGGGAAATGGAATGTCTCCAACCCGAAAAATGCAGCAGAGTTCTCTGCTCTTGCATATTTCTTCGCCCAGTCTCTGACCGACTTACTGAATGTTCCGGTTGGAATAATCAACTGTGCATATGGGGGGTCTAAGGTAGAGGGATGGATTCCTAAATGGAAATTGGACACATATTCAGGGTGGGATATGGATGCAGAAGAAAAAAACAAGGATTTGGGGAATTGGGAGCGCATCGGAGTGATGTATAATGCCATGCTCAAGCCTGTAGTTGGATATACTGTAAAGGGTTTTCTTTGGAATCAGGGAGAATCGAATGTAGGACGGGAACATGAATATCCTCAGCATCAGAAAGATATGGTGGAAATATGGCGTGATGAATGGGGACTTGGCGAATTGCCGTTCTATTTCGTGGAACTCCCTGGATGGAACTATGACAATCCGGATGCAGACAATGCAGCAAAATTCCGAGAATGTCAGCATCATGCTGCCGAGATATTGCCCAACAGCGGCATCGTCTGCACTACCGACCTTGTATATCCCTTCGAAGTGCCTGATATTCATGCCCGCAAGAAGAAAGAAATCGGCGAGCGACTTGCATTCATGGCAGGAGCACGCACATATGGAATCGAAGGGCTTCCACACATCTATCCATCTTATAAATCAGTTGAACTTAAGGGGGACACTGCCATACTGACCTTTAATAATGCCATTGGAGGACTGAATCCGAATACAGACCTTCCGGGCTTTGAAGTAGCCGGAGAAGACAAAGTGTTCTATCCTGCTAAGGCAGTTGAGGATTGGAACTGGCCGCATACAGTAACAGTGTCAAGCGATAAGGTAAAAGATATTAAAGCAGTGCGCTATTGCTTCAAGAATTTTGCAATAGGCCAACTTAAAGATATGTATGGGCTTCCGCTCATTCCTTTCCGGACTGACAATTGGTAATATTCGCGCTGCCGCGCTCACACAATTTTTTTTACAGAATTGGCTTCGCTAATATAAGGCAAGTCATTATGAAAAATCCAAATAATGATATGAGATATAAAAAAATAATAGGGATTGCCATGATAGCATCTGCCATAATAGGCTCAGCATGCTCCGGCAATAAGAATATTGCAAACAGCAATATTGAAGACGCATTTGTAACTGTCAAGGATGGAGAGTTTTATATTGGAGATTCCGTCTACCGATATGTGGGCACCAATTTTTGGTATGGTGCAATTCTCGCTTCTGAAGGCAAGGGAGGAAATCGCGAGCGTCTTGCACGTGAACTTGATACTCTTCAAGCCATAGGAATCAATAATCTTCGAATCCTTGTAGGTGGTGATGGAGATGAGGGGCTTGCCTCACACATTTCACCAACGCTCCAGAAAAGTCCCGGTGTCTATAACGACACAATCCTGAGAGGCCTTGATTATCTCCTCGATGAACTCGAAAAACGTGGCATGAAGGCGGTGCTCTATCTCAACAATGCTTGGGAATGGAGCGGAGGGTTTTCCACTTATCTCGAATGGGCAGGAGAAGGGAAAGCAGTCAATCCAGCCACTGACGGCTATCCTGCCTATATGGCATATGCAGCAAAATTCTCAGCGAATGATTCCGCACAGAAACTGGCTGCTAATCACGTAAGAAACATCGTGAGCCGAACAAACAGCATCACAGGCAAACCATATTCCGAGTCTCCAGCCATAATGGCTTGGCAAATAGCAAACGAACCACGCTGCTTCAATTCCGACAATAAAGAAAGTTTTGCCAAATGGATAGGGGAGACTGCTTCGCTTATTAAAGGAATAGACCCCAATCATCTTGTATCTACCGGTAGCGAGGGATCATGGGGATGCGAAAACGACATGGATCTTTGGACTCGAATTCACTCAATTCCCGAGGTTGACTATGCCACCATCCATATTTGGCCCTACAACTGGAACTGGGTAAATGGAGAGACAGTCACAGACAGCATATCAGTGGCTTGCCGCAACACATCAGATTATATAAATGCTCATTATGATGCACTTGGAAAAGCCTTAAATGCAAAAGAAGGGGACTCGAAGCCAATTGTGCTTGAGGAATTTGGGTATCCTCGTGATGGCATGGCAATAGCGCAGGGATCGCCGGTGAGCGGACGCGATGCATATTACAACCACGTATTCTCAGAAATAAAAGGGAGCGGTAAGATCAAAGGCGCTAACTTCTGGGGCTGGGGAGGACTTGCCAAGCCTACACATGAAGTATGGCAGCCGGGAGATGACTACACCGGCGACCCTGCTCAGGAGGCACAAGGTCTAAACTCCGTATTCGCTTCAGACACCACTACAATTACAATTATCAGAAAGGCAATACACTAAAGCGTAAACAACTTCAAACCAATTTGATTAAAATTATATCAATTTGAGATAAAATAGTATCACATTCATCGAAATATTTACACTAATTTTGCATGCGTGAGCCAGACTCATGACGCTTATATCAGACTTTCCATAATTTAAATACCTTTATGAAACAAAAAACAATTAACCTAAGAAGCCTGCTGACGGCCATATTCATCTCTTGGATGATAGGAGCCGCCGCACAGACCACGGTCAAAGGCGTAGTGCAGGATGAGGAGGGAGAACCTCTCGTCGGCGCCACCGTGCAAGAGAAAGGCAATGTAAAGAACGGCACAGCCACCGACCTCGATGGCCAGTTCTCACTCGAAGTCAAAAGCCTCAACGGCTCGCTCATCGTAAGTTATGTTGGAATGGTATCCACAGACTTCAAACTCAATGGCAAGAACAACGTGGTCATAACACTGAGGGAGGATGCCAAGTCGCTCGATGACCTCGTAGTGGTAGGCTACGGTTCGATGAAAAAGAGTGACCTTGCAGGCGCCTCATCATCGCTGACAGAGGCAGCCATAAAGGGTTCTACCATCACCAATTTAGACCAAAGTCTCCAGGGACGTGCAGCCGGCGTAACCGCAATGGCTACATCGGGAGCCCCGGGTTCCAGTTCATCTATCCGCGTGCGTGGACAGGCCACTATCAATGCAGGCGCTGAACCTCTCTATGTAATTGACGGCGTGATCGTGCAAGGAGGCGGCAATTCAGGCTATGACTTCGGTCTTGGCGACGCTCTCGGCAATGGCAAAGTATCTACAGTCTCACCGCTCTCCACTATCAACCCCTCCGATATCGTGTCGATGGAAGTGCTCAAAGACGCATCTGCCACTGCCATCTATGGCGCACAGGGTGCCAACGGCGTAGTGCTCATCACCACCAAGAGAGGAAAGGCAGGACAAGCCAAATTCACGTATGAAGGCTCCGTTGGCGTGCAGCATCAAGGCAAACGCCTCGATATGATGAACCTCCGCGAATTCGCTACATTCTACAACGACCTCGCCCGAATGGGACAGCAAGCCAACAACGAATATTATGCTGACCCCGCCATTCTTGGTCTTGGTACAAACTGGCAAGACGCAATCTTCCGCACCGCTATGATGACGCAGCATCAGGTGTCAGCACAAGGAGGCACTGATAAAGTGCAATATTATGTATCGGGCAACTATATGTATCAAGACGGTACGATCATCGGCTCTAATTTCCGTCGCTTCAGCGTGCGTGCCAACATGGACGCCCAACTCAAGTCTTGGCTTAAGTTCGGCATGAGTTCCACCTACAGCAACACCAACGAAGACCTTAAACTTGCAGATGGCGAAAACGGTATCGTGACATACTCCCTAACTACTCTTCCTGACATTCCAATCTATGATGTAGACGGAAACTACAGTTCAGTAGTGCGCGAAGGATACTCAAATCCTAACCCTGTGGCACTTGCGCTCATGGATGAAGTGAAATTGGGACGTAACAAATTGACCGGTAACTTCTTCTTCGATGTTACCCCCATTAAGAACCTCACATGGCATGCCGAATTTGACTATGACGTGTCAAACTCTAAATCTGACCGTTTCAAGCCAACAGTCGATCTCGGCAGTTGGGTACGCCAGTCAAATGAATCGGGCATCAACAAAAATTCATCATGGTTCTGGGCTCTGAAAAACTACGTGACCTACAACGGAAGCGTCTCAAAACTTAACTACACTGCCATGGTGGGTCAGGAATGCTGGGAGTCAAACTATAATTTCACCGGCATATTCAACACCAATCTCCCCTCAAATGAAGTGCACAATCCTGCTCTAGGTGCAGGCACAGCCGCAATCAGTGCCGGCTGGGGCAGTTCGGCTATGGCCTCTTTCTTCACACGTGAAACCCTTAACTGGGACGACCGCTACTTGCTGACCTATACGTTCCGCTACGACGGCAGTTCAAACTTTGGTCCATCAAACCGCTGGGCGGGCTTCAACTCTGTGGCAGCAGCATGGCGCTTCTCCAATGAGAAATTCCTTGAAGGCGCTGCAGAATGGCTGACCAACGGTAAATTGCGTATCGGCTGGGGACAGACAGGTAACTCAAATATCGGCGGCTACGCCTGGGGAGCAGCAATATCAAGAATGCCCTCCGCACTCGGAATGGGCTACCGACCTGCCAACATTCCCAACACCGGCATCAAATGGGAGACACAGGTGCAGGAAAATATCGGCCTTGACCTCGCTTTCCTCAACAACAGAATCGTCTTCACCGCTGAAGCATATATAAAGACCTCCAAGGATATGCTCATGTCGATGCAGCTTCCTTCCTATATGGGTACACAGGGCAACGGCTCGTCGGCTCTCGCCGCTCCAAAGGGCAACTATGGAGAGATACGCAACAGAGGTCTTGAATTCGATCTCACAGGACGTCCTTTCGTAGGAGAATTCGAATGGGAATCTAACTTCCAGATCTCATTCAACGAGAATAAACTCATGGCACTATCGGGCACAGAAAACGCAAATCTTGTGGGTTATGGCCAGTGGAGCGACGTAGTATCCGTTTCGGAAATAGGGAAACCGCTCTATAACTTCTACGGCTACGTGACCGACGGCGTCTATAAAGACTACGACGACCTTGTCAATTCTCCAAAACCGGTGGCTTCCACGCCTTCCGACGGAGTATACCATCCGCAGACTACCACATATATAGGCGATATCAAGTTTAAAGACCTCAACGACGACGGCAAAATCACAGAAGAAGACCGTACGGTAATAGGCAATCCGCTGCCTAAATTCACCTTCGGCTTCAACAACACCTTCCGTTGGAAAGGATTTGACCTCAATATCTTCATCAACGGCTCATACGGCAACGATGTATTTAACTACCTCGCCATGAACCTCACAAACATGAAGAGCGCTTGGGCCAACCAGCTTACAACAGTCAACGGCCATGCAGTCTTGGTACCGGTCGATGGCCAATATGGCAACAATGTCCACGATTGGATCTACAATCCGGCAAATGTGGCTGTCGCTAACCCTGACACAAGAATACCACGCGCCACTACCGCCGACCCCAACGACAATGACCGCATCTCCGACCGCTATGTTGAAGACGGAAGCTATATTAGAATCAAGAACATTGCACTCGGCTACACATTCCCGACCAATCTTGTGAAGAAATGGCATTTGGAAAATCTTCGCCTCTACTTCAACGTGCAGAATCTACATACTTTCACCAAGTATTCGGGCTATGATCCTGAAGTGGGCGCATCTACCCAAGACTCTTCAGGACTTGTATTCGGTCTTGACAATGGCCGTTACCCCTCGCCGATCACATATACATTCGGCCTTAACATCTCTTTCTAACATCAAGGACACTCAATTATGAAAATAAAGAATCTTAAATATCTTCCACTGTTTGCCGCAGCCGTAATGGGACTTTCCTCATGCGAGGAGTTCCTCAACCGTCCTTCGGAAGACAATTATAACGTAGCCGTCTTCTACAAGACCGACGAACAGTGCTTTCAGGGAGTAAATTATCTCTATAACTCCCCCTGGTATGACTTCCAACGCGGCTTCATCAAGATGGGAGAGGTGATGTCAGGCAACATCTACTGGGGTTCCTCACCATACCTGGATATGACAGTTAACGGCACAGATACCGACAACATCAATATGTCCTACTCCCTCTGGGCTGTGATCGGACATGCCAATACGGTCTACACCAACTTGGAACAATACGCAGGTGCTGACGTCACCCCTGAGGTGAAAGATGCATGCAAAGGGGAATGCCTCACTTTCAAGGCTCTCGCTTATTTCTTCCTTGTGCGCACCTATGGCGAAGTACCCATCATCCACGACAACAGCAAAGAACTGGAAAACGGCACATACAATACAAAGTACAAAGTGCAGCGCCAAGACGTGTATGAATACATTATCATGACACTTGAGAAGGCGTTGGAACTCCTGCCTAAGCAAGCAAAACAGGCGGGACGCATCGACTACTACTGTGCAGAGGGTCTTCTTGCCAAAGTGTATCTTACCAAGGCAGGAGTCACCGGCACACTCTCTCAAGCCGACCTCGACAAGGCAGCCGAATATGCCAAAGACGTGATCGACAACTCCGGACGCGAACTTATGCCGGTATACTCGGATATCTTCCGCATGCAGAACAATATCTCAGACGAGTCACTTATTGCTTGGCGCTGGAGTTCTGCCCGCGACCCATGGACTCAACAGAACACCCTACAAAGCGACCTCGGGCTGACAGGTTTCAGCGAATTTGGTGACACCTGGGGCGGCTGGAATGGACCTTCGGTTGATCTCCAGGACGCTTTCGGAGTCTCAGCCATCGACGACCCCTCACTGCGCTCAGACATCGACACTCGCCGCAAGGCTACAATGATGCTCGTAGGCGACGTGTATGATTATTTCTGGACCGACAAGGGTGGCTTCGACTACCTACGCTTTGTGTATGACTATGAAGACTACGGCAAGGGTGGCCCCGGCGGCAGCTGGCAGTGTGCCACAGGCTCCAACTGCGTGAAGCATCTATATGGCGACACCTACGACCACGTTCAAGCTCTCGGCACTTCACCAGCCAATATGGCCTACGGTCTCGCGACCCATATCCTCCGTCTTGCCGACGTATATCTCATATATGCAGAGGCAAAAATGGGAACAGCCGGAGTCACAAGTGACGCCTCTGCACTGGCAGCCTTCAACGCAGTGCGTTCGCGCGCCATACCAACTGCGACTCCGAAGACATCAATCACTTTCGACGATGTATGGAAAGAACGCCGTCTCGAACTCGCATGCGAAGGCGACCGCTGGTATGACTTTGTGCGCCTTTCTTATTACGATCCCGATCGTGCAATCGCAGAACTTAAGGGACAACGCAGATCGATCTTCAACGGCTATAACGAAGTGGCAAAACTCTATTATGAGACCGGCACATGGAATGTAGATCCAAATACTACCTACTACGACACTACTGCCGAGGCGCCCAACGTGACCCGCGAGACTTTCACCATCCCCTTCCCGACAGAAGACTTGGTGTTTAACCCCAACCTCAAAGAGCCCGCCATACATGAGGATGTGCGTGCACTCTACGCCTATTAACCCTTTCAAAACAGACGAAAATGAAACTATATATCCGGATGTCGGGCATCGCTCTTCTTGCCGCGTGCCTCACACTCACATCTTGTGACGACACCCCAAATGCATTTGAACTCACTGACGGAGTGCCCACAATCAAATTTGTGCGCACCACCGACCCAGCAGCTGCAGACTCCCTAATCACCGGAGCCTTTCTAGACAAGACTATCTGCCTCGTAGGAGAAAACCTCACATCAATCCGTGAGATGTATTTCAACGACCAGAAAGCAATCCTCAACACTTCTTTCATCACCGACAATACGCTGGTGGTAGACGTGCCAGGGAATATCCCAGCTGAGGTGACTAACAAGATTTACATGACTACAAAAGACGGAAACCACGTGGAATATCCTTTCCAAGTGAAAGTTCCAAGTCCTTCGGTGACATCGTTATCTAACGAGTATGCCCATGCAGGCGACCTGGTGACCATCACCGGCAATTATTTTATCGACGACCCCAACGTGCCGCTAACCATCACAATGCCCGGCGACATTAAGGTGCCCAATGAAAACATCAAGTCCCTGTCACAATCACAGATCTCATTCATTGTTCCGGAAGGATCAGAGGAAGGAAGAATCTACGTATCCACACTCTATGGTGAGGGACGTTCCAACTTCTGCTATCTTGACAGCCGAGGGATGCTTTTCGACTTCGACGGCAAGACCGGACTTGACTTCGCCGGCAACTGCTGGCACGGGCATGCCGCTCAAAGCGATGAATGGAGCATTTCCGGCAACTATGTGCAACTCGGCAATCCTGAAACTACCTTAGATGAAACGGGCGGATGGAACGATAACGCCTTTGCGCTCGAATACTGGCCCGGCAGTTGGGATCTTGGCACTAACTCCTTCCCGGCTGAAGGACAGGGAATGCTGCTCAACGATCTAGTCAACTTCTCTGACTTCGAGAATATGTGTCTGAAGTTCGAGATGTGCGTTCCCTCTGCTAATGCTTGGAGCGCAGGCGCGATGCAGATCATATTCGCGTCCTACTCTGCAATACAGATCACTGCAGCCAACAACACCTTCTTCCATGAATCGCCAGACTTGCTTCCTCGTGCACTCTATCGTCCATGGCAAAATACCGGAAGTTATGACACAGCCGATCAGTGGGTGACAGTGACAGTGCCATTCTCAGCATTCTCGTTCACTTTCGATGGCGGTCCATCAAGCGGAAGTCTCACTCCTGACGACTTCGCTTCACTCACCATCTTCGTGGTAGGCGGCGGACTCAACGGCACAGAGTGCCAGCCTGTGATCAAGATCGACAATATCCGAGCCGTACCAGTGAAATAATCATATCCTAACAATAACAGAAATGAATACTATATTTAAATATATAAGCGTAGCATCACTCGCTGTCCTGACCCTCGGCGCCTCGACGACGCTCTCTTCATGCAGCGACGACACGCTTGACACTAACCCTTACAACCGGAACGGTGTCAACATCGTTGCCATGGGACCGATGCCAGTCTCACGCGGCGAGCAGATACGAATCTCAGGCACACAACTTAATAAAGTTAAGGCTGTGATATTCCCCGGCGCAAAAGATATTGCTTCCGAAGTGCGCAGCAACATAGAAGTGAGCGACTTCCAACGAGATGGAAATGAGGAAATTTCAGTAAGGGTGCCGGAACTGGCACTTGCGGGACACTTGGGGCTGCTTACACAAAGTGGCGATACCATCACGTCGCTCTCCAACATCTCCTTCGTGGAGGAAATCACCATTGAATCCGTGAGTCCGCTCACCGACCTCTCAGCAGGTGACATCATCACTGTGAAAGGAGACTTTATCTGGAACATAGCCTCTGCCACCTTTACAGATGGAGTAGTAGTGGAATCTGCAGACTTCCTTAAAGTAAATCGTGTAGAGGCACAGATACCGGTGCCGTTGGCAGCAGTTTCGGGCAAACTCGTGCTTAGCGACGGAAATGAGGACAATCCAAAAGAATTCACCTACGACGTGACAATTCACACTGCCACAGTCGCTTCACTGGACAAGAATGCTGAAAACGGCGAGGAATATGAGTTTGGTGACTATATGACTATTCGTGGCTCCCATCTCAATCTTGTGGAGACAGTCACATTCCCGTCAGGCATCGATGTGCCATTCGAGGTAAATGCCGACGGCACTGAGATACGTGTGCAAGTTCCGGAGGAATGTTGCTCGGGAGAAGTGACACTCACACAGTATTCCGGCGTAAAAGTCAACACTCCGGCATATAATGTACCCACAGTAGCAGTATTCTCTATCAATGGACAGGCAGATGGCATTAAAGACGTAATGGTTGGCGATGAGATCACCCTGAAAGGCAAGAACTTCGACCGAATCAGAGAATTCTACTTCCCTGGCGAGAGTGCACCATCCACTGCATATACACTGGTAGATGCAGAAACCATCACTTTCACCGCCTATGAGGGCATGCTCGACGGCAACATCCGCATCGTACAGAACAATTCAATCAGCATCGAGACCCCATCTATTTCGATGAAGAAGATGGGCAACGTAGTATGGCAAGGCAGCGTAGCATGTGTGGACTGGAGCGGATCATTCGGTATCTATACCTGGAGCGGTGCCGATTGGGACTACTGGACACAGGAAGTGTT
>CAMWQF010000067.1 GCA_947176285.1 uncultured Porphyromonadaceae bacterium | reverse complement strand
AATCATCCCTCATTTTTATGAGAATACTTCTTAAAGTATTGACTGAAGTTTTGCTTCAAGGTCAGCAAGTTTCACAAGACCTACGGAACGCTCTTTCACTTCTCCGTCTTTGAAGAAAAGCACGGTTGGGATATTGCGTACTCTGTTTTCGCTTGCCACTTCATCGTTGTCATCGATGTTTAGTTTTCCAAAAGTAGCCTTATCACTGAATTTTTCAGCAAGTTCTTCTACGATCGGTCCAAGCTTGATGCATGGTCCGCACCATGTTGCCCAAAAGTCTATGACTACTGGTTTGCCGCTCTTGATGGCTTCACGAGCGGTCTGGTCGTTAAATTCTAACATAATCTTTTTACTTTTTAGTTATATTGAATGTATAAACTGCAAATGTTTTGGCTCCTATTGTCGTTGACCATGTGTTGCCATTCACATCAATAGGAGACTCTTGAGGAGTTATAAGTGAAGGATTCTCCAGACTGTTTTCGGCTGTCTCCTCATCTGAATGCAAAGTTATAACTTTACCTCCTGAAAGAATACTTTTCTTCATTCCATCAAATGTCAGATTGAGTTCTTGAGGCTCGTCAGATACGTTGGCTACTTTCACTATATATGTATTGTTTTCCTTATCAATTACTGCGCTTGCAAATAGACCGTTCTGATCAGGATCCCCTGCCACAGTCTTGCCATTCATTGTCAGAGGAAGCACATAGTCACCTTTATTGGTTCCGTAGAGTTGCTGTACATAGTAACTGCATGTGGGGAAACTCTCGAGATTATCAAACCAAATCATGTCGGGACGCCACTGCCAACCTTCTACATGAGCAAAGAGTGGGGCATAGGTTGCCATGTGAACCACGTCGGCATTCCTTTCAAGCCCTGTCATGAATGCGGCTTCAAGCAATGCTGCATTGAAATGATTCCATTTCTTCCCTTTTCCATGGCAAGCATATTCGCCTGCAAATACCTTTGGACCTTTTCTATCATAATTGTCGTAGCGACGACCCTGTTCAAGAAACCATGATTCAGGACGATAGAAATGCTCATCTACAAGATCCGCTTTGAGTCTCTTCATTTCCGGCCAAAGATAGTCGAATTTCTTGCCTTCCGAATCAGGACCGGACGAACCGATAATCTTTATTTCCGGATGCTGCTTGCGCATTACATCAAGGAATTTTTCAAGTCGTTCAGGATACTCAGGACCCCATTGCTCATTACCGATACCGATATATTTTAGATTAAACGGTGCCGGATGTCCCATCTCAGCGCGTAATGCTCCCCATTCAGTGTCAGTGCTGCCGTTAGCAAATTCTACAAGGTCGAGGGCATCATCAATAAACTTCTGTAGTTCTTCTCCCTCTGCATGTGCATGAGGGTCATTATTCTGATACTGGCACACGAGTCCAACATTTAGGATAGGAAGTGGTTCGCTTCCTATTTCTTCACTAAGAAGGAAGTAGTCATAGAATCCAAGCCCGTAACTTTGAAAATAGTCAGGGTAAAAACGGTGTGGGAATGTGTAATGCCATCGGTTTTCGTTAAGAGGACGATTTTCTACCGGTCCTACGGTATTTTTCCATTGATAACGGGAATCCATATCTGTCCCTTCTACGATACAGCCACCCGGGAATCGGAAAACTCCGGGTTTGAGGTCAGCAAGTTTCTGGGCAAGGTCTTTGCGCATACCATTTTCGTGACCATTCCATGTGTCAACAGGAAATAAGGATACATGCTCAAGGTCAACTCCCGACTTCGGTGTAGTCAAGAAAATTCTTAGATGAGCCTTTGCTTCTGTCTTTGAAGGTTTTAGTATGACAGTGTATTTCTTCCATTCTTTTCCTGAAATCTCTATGTCCTGTTTGGCAATATCCTGACGTTCACCCATTGAAGCAGGATTTGTAATCTCAACGCGGATTTTTGACTTTTCTCCGTCTACAGTTCTTGCCCATACGGAGAAACGGTATTCCTTGTCTTTTTCCACTCCAATTCCAAAGAATCCTTCATTTTCTATTCCGGTATGCTTATGTGCATGTCCCGGATTGCCAAGACGCACGTAATGGGGATTTCTTTCAAATGGTCCGTCGTCTTTCACCTGCACATTGCCGAAAATATTCCAGCCCATGAAAGTCTGTGGGAATTCGAAGGAACGGTTTTTAATAAGTTCCGCATATAGACCTCCATCTGCCCCGAAGTTAATGTCTTCAAAGAAGATGCCATACATTGTTGGCTGTATTGGGGCCCCTTGCTTATTTGTCTTGATCACAAAATCATTGACTGCAGCACTCGCAGATAGAACGGAGAGTGCTGCAAGGCTTGAAAATAGGTAGTTTCGGTTTCTCATGTCTGTCGGTTAAAATTATGTTTGCAAAGATAATCTTTATTTCCGACATTACCAAATTTTCATTTACAGTGTTTCGGATATTATGTCGCCGTTGTCAGCTATCCCTTCTATGAATATTCTATAGTTTGATTTCACCGGAAACTTCAGATTGATGGATTTCCCATTCTCATCAAATCTGACTGATGGAAGCCAAAGCAGCGTAGGATGTGTCTGCAAGTCGAATTCATCTGCATCGACAGAAAGAAGAGGACTTGCATATTCCTTATATTTCTGGTATCCGAGAGGAAGATGGTCCTTGAGTTCGAACTGTCGTTCCCAATGCACTTTGTCTCCTTTTTTTGTAGTTATAACTACAGTGGCTCCGCCATATGATGGACCAAGAACTATACTGTGTTCAGGACGAATGAAGTCGATCCTCTCAATGGAGTTGAATGGCACCGCTGCTTCAATTTCCGACAAAGTCGGTCCATAAAAAGAAGTGCTGCCAATATTATGAGGTTGAGCCTGCTCTTGCCATGATGATGGTTGTCCAGCCACATTATACACCATTGTCGCATTGCCCCGAGGATCAAATAGTTTGCCATCAATAAAATAGGTGATTTCTGAGTCCCTCCATGATAAATGGCCCATGTGATTAGTTATTCCTCCTAATCCTCTCAAAGCTTGCCAAACGGAAGAAATATCACGCACTTTCATATCTTCTGCACTTCTTGAGTATGACGCAAAGTTTGCATAGATATCTTCATTACTTTCCTTAAATGCCTGAACATTAACTTCATCAAGCAATGTCCACCTTATTCCTTTAAAAAATTCAGCTATCTGATCGTCGTTCTCAACATGTGGGCTATTTTTCAGGATTTCAATTTCCGGGAAACTGTCATCAAATATCTCATAGTTTGCTTCCAATCCTCCCTTTTCATTCATTGCTTTAAATATATATGATGTCCCCTCAGGAAAATCAAAACCATTGATATGAAAAATTCCCTCTTTGTCTGTTTCGGCAAATGTGCCGAATTTCATTTTGGGTGCTATCGCGCTTATGAAGATACCCTCCATAGGGTGATTTTTCCATCGGGAACGAACCTGTCCGGTTATCTCCTGTCCAATTTCAAGAGGAATCTTCGGTTCTTCATATTTCCCTTGTATAGCATCCGGTAGATTATAGCGGCTCCAGCCGTTTACCATCATCAGAAGGTCGAGATTTCGTTCAGTCTCTCGGTCTTTATTTTGGAAGTAGTAGGCAGGATTCTCAATTCTACCTCTCAGTTCGCTCTGAAGCATAAGTTGAGTGCGCATGTTGTTATCGGTGGTAGTAGATATGTTTCCGTTGGTGATTCGGACTGTGCAGTCGGCAGTAATTCCTTTGGGCGAGTGTAAACTTATTGCAGTGGAATCATTGCTGAGTTCGCTCACTTCCGGAACTTTTCTATCGGCACCAATGAAGAAGAGCCTTTCGCTTAATACGGCATTGCTGTTTTTAGAAACGAGAAATGCCTGATAGAGTCCTTCCGGAAACTCATCTTTGTCAAAGGATAACGGATTTTTTGCCGAAATGGGCGCCGACAGCATCCCAATGCCTCGCAATGCTACTACCAGTTCAAGTTCTTGCCCTTCTCCTCCGGCTACACTGAAAGTGCCTTTAGAACCTCTTGCTCTATATCGTAAAACTGCTGCACCTTCCTTTGGAGAACCTATCTCTACTGAATTTGAATTGCCATCAGGTCCTGAAAAGAAGGCTGAATAAGTTTCGCCACTTTGAGGGACAAAGATAAAACTTCCCATTCCGTTGTGGACAGTGGTAAAATCCGCTATCTTCTCGCCGCTTTTGTTTTTAATTACTCCGGAAGCATTGACTCCCTTTCCATTTTCATCTGTTGCCTTGAATGCAACAGTACAGGGTTGATCTGAGATCAGCCAGCCACCTTCCGGATAGAAAGAGATTTCTGTAGTCTCAACCGGATATTCTACCGGGATATATCTACCATAGTCTCCAAACTTCACGAGTACAACTTTTTCATCTTTATTTCGGTTGAACATTCTATTAAATCCCTTGTCAGAGTGAGGCATTTCAAGCGTACTGCCGTCGGGCATAGTCCAAGACATGACTTTGTAATTAATCGGGGTTCCTTCTATTGATTTTATTTTAAAAGTCCCTTTGAGATCGCCATCTTTGTCCGGGAAGAAATTTGACTCAATCGTATATTTTGAACTTTGCGGAGTCACAATCCTGAGAGGTTTGCGGAAAAAGTAGTCTTTCCCTTGATTTTCCGCATACGCTGTGTATGCGGCAAGAGTGTATTCACCTTCATATATTTCTTCGTCTACAGGAATGTATCCGGCATATACTCCGTCCTGTTCCATAAGTTTCACTCGCTTATTGGCAAAACCGAATGGTGTCATTAGTTCTATGTATGCATATTTACTGATTGCAGTCTGCAGATGTGTGTCTGCATCTACTACGAAAGCGCGTAGCCAGATGGTATCTCCTCCGCAATAGATGTCTCGGTCGGTTACAACATGGAGTTTCTCTTGTGGATATATGTTGCGTTGGATATTAATGCGGTCGAGAGGAGTTTTCGTTTGGGCTGAAGCAGAATCCGGATAATCGGTGCGGAATGTCACTTTAATAAAATCTTTGGCAACTTCAGGCTTGATTTTGCCATCCAGATATGCTAAAGCTACCATTTCATTCATTTTGATTAGAAATAATGGTTGGTAGATATATTCACTTGAAAACGAATTTTTGGCATATATATCAACTGTCATTGAATCCTTTATGCCTGTTGCAACAGATAGTATTGGAATTGTTGGTTCCGGTATATCCATGGTATAAGAAAAGGCAAGACTGTAATTATCCAGCATGCAGAGTTTGTATGTGAGTGCATCACGTTGTCTATCATCCATAAATCCACCAAATACAACCAGTTTTTTTGCTGTGCGAAGAGCCTCTTTTTCAACATCATTATTGACACTATCCATGAGTGCATTTAATCTTTTTCCTTTAATCACTTCATAATTTAAATCTGGTTGATTCTTGTAGTAATTTAGAAACTTATTTAGTGTCAATGAGTTGGCTATGAGGAAATTGAGGAGTAAAATCAGTGAAAGAACAATCTTTTTCATTTTTAATTGATGTATTTAGTTAGCATATAAAGCGTTGTTAAGGGTCACAATGTCGATTTTTCCATTCAGGAGTATAAAGGATGCTTCATTATTTCCTGTGATGGCAATTAGGAGAATCACAAGGTTTTGTCCTGTTTTGTCGAATACTCCTGATATCTGTATGTTCTTGCCATCGCCGGAAGTCTCCGTCAACACTTCAAAAGGATGTACAGAGAGAATGCTTCTGCATTTCTTTTCAAGTTTCTCCAAGTTGCTCTCATCATCACAAGATATAATTTCGATAGATGTGATGTCATTGAATATTTTTGACATGTTAATGGCTGACTGATCCCCGCCGATCGAAATGGATGCTCCTGCAACTTTAAGCATAGACTTACCGATGAATATGGAATTGACACCTTTCATCGAAGCGGCTTCTGCAAGCATTCTCTGTGGGAAGCAGTCGATGCTAACGATGCTTATCAAAATGCATATTATATATTTGATCATTCTCATTTCAGTATAGATTTGGTGATTTCTCTATATTCGTTGACTGTATTTTCAACTATATGGGTTGCCTCGTTGGTCTTTATTGAGTTGTTGGCTAAAAGTTTGCTGATTTCAACTAAGATATCTCGGGCTTCTTCAGGATCGGTGATCTCGATATACCCGCTTTCTTCATTGAGAACGACTTCAGTTTCTGCCGCTGCTTGATTTATACGAGGTGGGGGAGAACTTAAAGATGTATTTTCTTTAGATTTTCTGATAACACTCTTAGTTTCAAGAGGATCGGATATCTTTGGAATAGACTCTTCAGGAGAAACTGATGGACTTTCTGTCAAGTTGTCAATTATAGGAGGCGCAATGATATTAGATTTATTGATAATTTGTACGCTAATTGCAAACAATACGCAAGCTGCCGCTACTGATCCGGTATAAATGAAAAAATTCTTCCTTTTTTTCTTTCTAACCTCTGATACAATCGGTGGCTTTTCAGTAATTTCTCTGTTTATTTTCACTAAAAGATCATCAGGAGTCTCCAAGTTGGTTTGAAGCGGATGCAGTTCTCTCATTGATAAGAAGAGTTTTCTGTCAAATATCAAATCATTCGGGATATCCTGAATTTCGATTTCTGCGAAGAGCGACACTATGAGACTCTCTTCTTCCGGCGATGTCTGAGCCTCATAATATCTTTGAAGCAGAAATCGCAATTTATTTATTTCGGAATTTTTGTTCATTTTTCAGATATTCTTTAATGGTTTTTCTTCCTCTGCTTAGGATAACCCTTACGTTTTCAGGCGATTCTCCTGTAGCAGTGCTTATCTCATCGTTTGATAGTTGACTGAAAATGCTGAGGGTAAGAACTTCTCTATGTCTTTTATTAAGACCCATCAAGCATTTCATGATAAATGCAGATGTTGAGTTTAAAGAAACTTCAGAATCAGCATTAGATTCCGCAGAGAACTGATATAGAGTGTCGATTCTTTCGAAATATTGTTTTGAATTCTTTCGTAATCGGTCAATACAATGGTTTCTTATGGTTCTGTTGCAAAAATTTTGCGCATTGTCGGGAGGTTTCATTTGTGTGTGTTTCTGCCATAGTGCTGAAATAGAGTCTTGCACTGCATCTGAAGCTTCATCAGAATCACGTAGAATCGCAAATGCAGTGGCATACATTTGTCGATATTGTGGAAGCACTATTCTTTTGAACTCTCCGTCGGTCATTTCTGTCAGAAACTTACAATGATTATATAATAAAGACGGAAAAATACTGCTTGTTGTTACAAGATTATCTGAATATTGTGGAGAAAAGGTGATAATTGTTGAAGTGCAACATCTACCGGATTTACTATCACACAGGTATAAGGGAGGCAATTACCTACTATGGCTCGACAAGATAGGCTACGCCGAGGAAAAGACCTATATAAGAGTATTGATCAAGGTACTGAAACAGTTATAGTGTCTATTTTTATGCAATTCCGTTAAGACTTAACGGAATTGCATAAAAATATCAAATAAAAGTTGCGAATATCTCGATTTTGTATTATCTTTGCCGTGGAAATTAAACGTATTGACTATGTTACTAAGATTCGCGGCTGAAAATATCATGTCATTTAAGGATGCTGTTGAGTTTAATACTTTTCCATCAAGTAAGACTCACAGCCATGAATGGCACAAAATACCTTGCGGCCATGCCACCGCATTGCGTATGAGCGCAATTTATGGTGCCAATGGCGCAGGTAAGAGTAATCTCCTGAAGTGCATATCTTTGTTAAGGGCAATAATGCATGCAGACAAACTCAGTAACTTGTCCTTCACAGATGATTTGTTTTTCAGACTTGACGATAAAGGTAGGACAAATCCATCGGAACTTGCCATTGAGTTTTTTGCCAGTGGTCAGATTTTCTATTATCATATTGCCTTTACACGTAAAGAAATCGTATCGGAGGAACTTATACTCAGTAAAAAGACTAAGGATGTTACTATCTTTAGCAGAAAAAACAACAATGTTGAAATTTCTGCTGATTTTCTAAATTCTATGGGGAAGGCTGCATCTGTGGATGTGTTTCTTGATGGGATAAACAGATTGCTACGCCCCGATATGGTGGCTCTCTCTTTTTTAGGTTATTATTATCAAAATGAATTGCCTGTTGTCAGTGTCGCCTATTACTGGATAATGAATCTTGAGGTTGTATTGCCTTCGATGGGTGTGAAAAATTTGCCGCATTTAATTGACACCAATCTTGAATTTGCCGAACTTGTTAATACGATTGTTCCTGAACTGAAAACAGGCATTACAAGACTCCAAGTGAAAAAAGAAAAATTGAATGAGGAAGAAATACATCCTAATTCTATCTTCTATGAAGTCTTGACTGAGGCCAAGCAGGATCCTGGATTTCCTGCTGTAGTTCCTTATGCTAAGACAGGCGAAATTTCTAATGTAGTTATAGAAAACGGCACACCATACTTGAAAACACTTGAGGTCATACACACAGACAGTAATGGTAAAGATATAGAAATGGCCATCAATCAAGAGTCAGATGGAACTCGCCGTCTGATAGAATATATGCCATTATTGTATGCTGTGTTAAAAAACAATAAGATTTTTATAGTGGATGAAATCGAACGTAGTATCCATCCTATTATGATAAAGACTCTTATGAGTAAGATTTCAGAAAGTAAGGATGCGAGAGGACAGATAATTTTCACGACCCATGAAAGTTGTCTCCTTGATCAATCAATATTCCGTCCGGATGAAATATGGTTTGCTCAGAAGGATGTTGACCAGGCCACACAGTTATACCCGCTGAGTGACTACAATGTCCATAACACTGCAAATATCGAGAACGGATATTTGAACGGACGATATGGTGGAATCCCTTTTTTGTCTAATCTTTCTGATTTGAAATGGTGATATGATTAGAAGAAGGAAAGACTATTCAAAAAAGGACCCCTCAAAAGATGCCAGTAAGATCTACATAGTCTGTGAGGGAAAGGAGACGGAGAAAAATTATTTTGAGTTTTTTGAAGGTCTATCTTCAAACTTGAAACTGATAATCATTCCTCCGGAAGATGGAACAGACCCACTGAAACTGATGGAGCAGGCTAAGAAACTATTCCTCGAAGAAACAAGATCATACACTCTTGACTATATGCAGAATGATAAGGTCTGGTTTGCAATTGATACTGACTCTTGGGAAAAGGAAGGGAAGATTCAGCCGTTACGGGATTTCTGTACTGAGGAGAATGAGGAAGTAAAGAAAATTGATGAGAAGAAACCTTATGATGCATGGAAGGTTGCTCAAAGCAATCCAAGCATTGAGATATGGCTCTATTATCATTTTTATGATATACCTCCCAAGGCAGAAGATGTCCATGACAAACCATCGATGAAAGCCTACGTTAACAATAAGATTGCCGGAGGTTTTAATTATCATAAAGATCCTGTAAGGATTAAGGACGCTATAGAAAATTCAGAAAAGAATTTCCGGTGTCAAGATAATGGCAATCCGGCATTATTTTCTACTGAACAACATCTGTTGGGTAAAGAAATTCTGGACTTTGTCAGCACAGAAGTTGCTAAACTAAGAAATAAAATGGGCTGACCTTATGAGGTGCTACCAATAAAAATGAGGGTGTGTCAAAATGATTTTCGCCGATATTGAGTCATTGACTAATGGTGTAAAATTCTCAATTCTCAACTTATGTTGAGAATTTTTATTATAATAAAAGAGTTGACATCAAATTCTTTTTGTCAATCTTCCGCTATTTTTTTAAACATCTTTTTTACCTAGTTTCAGTTATAATGCCCATATTGCTACTTATTATTGAGAAAACTGTTCGATAAGTTGACGAAATCTTAACAAAAAAGAAAATAGCAAAGAATATCAAAAATTGAGGAAGTTTTGATTATTTATTTGGAGATTTGAATTTAAAATATTAATTTTGCGGTGCTGACAATTCTTAAGCAGCCAATATGTTTTATAGAATTGTTAGCAAGACATTTATGGGAAGCGTTTACTCGACGCTCTTTCTTGGCAGTTAGAAACCTGGAAAATTTCAATCATCGTCAGGAATGAGACAACAGTAGATGCCTTAGAATATGTTTATATACATGCCGATGGTATGCGCGTGCGTATACTGTCAGGTTGTCAGCATATTCAGCGTGAGGCTCCTGTTGTTCGTTCTACGATGATGGGCAATTCCAGGGCCTCTAACTGCAAGGACGGGCAAGATAGTACGGCCTTGCGCTTTTCTTTTTATTGATACATGCCGATGAGATAGGCCCGGAGGCACTTTTAAGACCTACAAAACATGAGAATCCGAACTCTAATTCTCTGTCTACTTTTCTGCGTAGCCTCCTCTTTCGCAAAAGATGTCATTACTAAGACAGATGGAACCAAACTCGATGCCAAAGTTGAAGAAATCACTGAGACTGTAATCAAATACAGAAAAGCCTCCAATCCTACCGGTCCGGTATATACGATCCCAATTGCTTCTGTCGCTTCAGTACTGTATGAGAATGGGGATATAGATACTTTTAATACGGAAGTCGTTATGCCTGATGTTCCTACCGTTCAAAAGACTTCTCCTTCTGATGAAGATCTTATAGGATTGGCTGAATCGTTACCGGACGACAAAAAGTCCGATTATGTTTCAGATGCTCAATTACTTAAGATGGCTTATGGTGGAGGTAATACAACACCGATGGAACTGTTAGATAAAGCAAAGAAATATAAAAAAGTAGGATGGATAGGAGGTGGTGTCTTGGTCGCAACTGGAGTCTTTTTGGGATGGTAT
>CAMWQF010000066.1 GCA_947176285.1 uncultured Porphyromonadaceae bacterium | reverse complement strand
CCAAGATGGGGGTTTTTACCCTTATCATAATGAACATAGTCGCGGTGGTATCGCTTCGTGGGCTTCCAGCGGAAGCAGAATATGGCGTAAGCTCCGCTTTCTACTATATTTTTGCAGCAATAGTCTTTCTCATCCCTGTATCACTCGTAGCCGCCGAACTTGCTGCTATGTTCCCTTATCAACAAGGAGGTATGTTCCGATGGGTAGGTGAAGCATATGGCGATAAAGTCGGCTTCCTCGGCATTTGGCTTCAATGGATTGAGAGCACCATCTGGTTTCCGACCGTATTGACTTTCGGAGCAGTGTCGCTGGCATTCATCGGAATGGACCATATCTATGATGCTCACCTTGCAGCCAACAAGTATTATACCATAGCGGTGGTGCTGGCTATATATTGGATCGCAACTTTCATCTCACTGAAAGGAATGGGATGGGTAGGAAAGGTATCGAAAATCGGTGGCATCGTGGGAACGATCATTCCGGTAATAATCCTGGTGGTATGTGCTATCGTATATCTTGCAACGGGTGGCAAATCACAAATGGATTGGCACGGAAGCTTCATACCGGATTTCTCCAATTTCAATAATATAATACTTGCCGTCTCAATTTTCCTCTTCTATGCGGGCATGGAGATGTCGGGTATCCACGTAAGGGAAATCAAGAACCCGACAGTCAATTATCCAAAGGCTGTGATCATAGGAGCGCTTGCTACTGTAGCAATCTTTATTCTTGGAACATACTCACTCGGTGTGATCATTCCGGCTAAGGATATCAACCTCGTTCAGAGTCTTCTTGTTGGCTTCGACAACTATTTCGGTGCTCTTCACATGAAATGGTTTGCTCCAATTATTGCGATTGCACTTGCATTTGGTGTTCTTGCAGGCGTATTGACTTGGGTAGCAGGTCCGTCAAAAGGTGTATTCGCAGTAGGACAGGCGGGATATCTCCCTAAGTTCTTCCAGAAGACCAACAAGAACGGCGTGCAGAAGAATATCCTTTACGTACAGGGAATTGCAGTGACAGTCCTTTCGTTCATCATGGTGCTTATGCCATCAGTGCAAAGTTTCTATCAGATTCTGTCGCAACTCACATGTATCCTCTACCTTATCGCTTACTTACTGATGTTTGCATCTTCAATCAAACTCCGCTATTCGATGAAGGATGCCCCACGTCCCTACCGTCTTGGTAAGAAAGGCAATGGAATGATGTGGCTTATTGCCGGAGTCGGCTTCCTTGGATCTGCCATTGCATTTATATTCAGTTTTTTCCCACCGGCACAGATTCAGATGGGTTCAAATGCAGTATGGTTTAGTGTTTTGATTGCAGGCACGATTGTATTTGTAGCATTGCCGTTTATCATTCTCCACTTTAAGAAACCATCATGGGATGCGATGGGGACATCATTCGTTCCTTTCCATTGGGATAATTCGGCACAGGCAAATCAGGAAAGGCTTCAGGCAGCTCAAGAATTTGCAGAAGAAAACGCTAATAATCCTGACGCAGCTAAATTTGTAGATTACGCTAAATCCAATGATAAATGATGAATTATTGATGATAAATTGATGAAACGAAACCTCGGGCTTTTTGCCCGAGGTATTCTCGCAAGATTCTGTTTATCATTATATTCGTCACGCCTTAAATCAATTAATCATTCATCATTAATAATTCATCATTATGATACGCACCGGTAAAGCCCCTATGACATTGATGACCTACTGCGCCATCATGTCGATTTCGCTGATCGTGAATCTTCCAGGCTTGGCAGTGACTCCTATGCTTGGAACCCTCAGCACAATATTTCCCCATACCACCCAAATTGAGAAGCAACTTCTGACAGCACTGCCCAACCTTCTAATAATACCTTTTGTGTTGATGTCGGGCAAGTTATCGCTCACTCGGCATAAGTTGGCAATTATTATCGGAGGTCTTGTATTATTCACTGCCTGTGCAGTGGCGTATATGTTCGCGCCCTCGATGGCAGCACTCATAGTAATCAGCTGCCTTCTCGGATGCGCCGCCGGACTTTTGATCCCATTTTCTACCGGTCTTATAGCCGACACATTCACGGGGTCATACCGTATGAATCAGATGGGTATCCAGAGTGGTATATCAAACTCGGCTCTTGTAGTGGCTACTTTTGTAGTAGGATGGTTGAGCCACGGCAACTGGCACCTGCCTTTTGCAGTATACCTTGTCTGTCTAATTCCTCTTGTGCTTGCATTCGGACTCCGCAAGGTAACAAATACTACAGAAAACTCCGGCACTCCTTCTCCGGGAACATCATCATCTTCCGCTTCAGCAAATGCCACTTCGACTGAAAAGACAGTCGGTGGATTTTACATGGGCAGGATCTGGGCTTTGATCGGAGTATATTTCTTTGTGACATTTGCATCAATCTCAATTTCGTATTATTGTCCATTTCTGATTGAGAAAAAAGACTGGAGCGCATCACTTTCAGGCACCATAACTGCCATCTATTTCCTCTTTATCCTTCTCCCGGGATATTTCCTTCCGTTCTTCATGAAAGTTCTTAAAGGAAACACATTCTTCTGGGCTGCTGTAATGATGTTGGCTGGGCAGGCTCTGTTCGTGTTCTGTGCAGACTCAGTCACAATGTGCGTCGGTGCGGCACTCGTAGGACTTGGCTACGGTATCTCCCAACCGATAATCTACGATAAGGCAGCACAATGTGTGAATGATGAAAAGAAGGCTACCATGGCATTGTCGTTTGTGCTGACGGCAAACTATCTTGCTATAGTTGTGTCACCATTCCTTATAGGAGCACTCCGCGATATCTTCCACGTAGCCGCCGGCGGAACATTTGCATTCCTCATCAGTTTCATACTACTGATCGCCTATGCGATTATCACTTACGTCATGCGTAAGAAATTCGCATTCTCAGTAGACTCAACTAATGTTTAATAGGCTCCAACCAAACTAAAGCAAGTCATAATGCAGAATACATTATCATTTTATTAAGGAATAGAATTTATTTTATTGAATATTATGAAAAAATACTTTTATTTAGCCGTTGGGTTGACTATAACAACTATGGGGGCATTCAATGCTTCCGCCCAACGCGACAACCGACATATGGAGTCAGGAGTCACAACTCTAATACATAATGACAAAGCCAATCCTGACGATGTTGAGAAAACCATGAAGGGCAATGCCCCGAAAGCACCTAAAGACAATGGTCTTCCTCGTTTTGCAATAGTAGGCAAAAACAATGATTTCTATCTCGGCATAGGTGGACAATTCTTAGGAGAAGGAGTATTCACCTGGGGTGACGATATGCCATCGGCAACATTGTTCACGCCTTCAGCGCTTACTCCGTCAAAACCTGGAAATGGAGGTAATACACAATTTGCGTGGCAGACCTCTTCCCTATATATGAACTTTGTGGCAATGCCGGGTTCTGACAATCAAATCGGTATCTTCTTCAAAGGACACTTCATGGGGAAAGACGACTCTTTTAAACTGCAACACTTCTATGCTAAGTATCGTGGCTTGACCGCCGGTTTTACCCACAGTCTTTTTACTGATGGAGCCGCAGAACCTATGACAATCGATTTTGAGGGACCTAACGGATATCCATTCTTAAGCCTGTTTACTGCCTACTGGGAGCAGAATTTCACAGAGAATTTCTCAGGTGCAATCGGTATCGATGCCCCTACAGCATCTATGACAACCAACAGCACTACCGAGAAGGTGAATCAGCGTATCCCTGCAGTGCCACTTTATTTGCAATATGCATGGAATGATGGAGCGTCACACGTACGGCTATCCGGCATTGTACGCCCTATGCAGTATCGTGATCTTACAGAATCTGCCAATAAGACTGTAGTAGGAGGCGGTGTGCAACTTTCCGGTATGACTAAAGTTGTAGGTAATCTTGGCGCTAACTTCAATGCGGCATATGGTCGAGGCATTGGCAATTATCTTCAGGATGATAATGGTCTTGGACTTGATGTTGTAGCCACATCGACACCGGGAAAAATGGAGACCGTTAAGAGTTTAGGACTGACAGGTGGACTTAACTATACTTTCTCATCGAAAGTGTCTACCAACCTTACATACAGCCATTTGACAAACTGGCTTCCTGAAGATGCAATGGTATCTGACAGTCAGTACCGCTATGGCGACTATGTTGCGGCAAACGTCATCTACAACATCAACAAGTTCGTGTCGGCAGGTATCGAATACGATTACGGATACCGTAAGGACTTCAACGGCAATGGCCTGCATGCAAACAGACTACAATGCCAGTTGGCAGTGACGTTCTGATCAAATCAAACATTTGCTGACACACAGGCAGCGTGTCAATACCAAACTACGCAGACCGGGCAGCATACTGTCCGGTCTGAATCTTATTTAATCGCGAAACTTAGGTTAAATATGGCAAATAAATTTTGACTTTTGATGAATTGTTAGTATTTTTGTGGAAAATTTCTCAAAAGGTGGCGTTTTTATCTCTAAAGCAATTATTTTTTAGTCAATTGAAAAGTATTCTGCGACTCTTATCATGGGCTGCAATATTATCTTGCTTTTTTGCAGAGTATGCTTCTGCCGCGAAATCATCGGAGTTGCTCATCAAGGAGTGTAATGTACTAATGGATTCTGCAAACAACAATCCAACTAAAACACTTGAGCGCTTGACAGAAATTTATTCTGAAGGATTGAGAATAAAGGATGATGAGGTTTTGTCTAATGTTTTGTCGGTATATGCCTGGTGTATGTTTCTTAAGGGAGACTACTCACAAGCAGCAAGTTATGCTTTCAGCGCACTTGACTATTGCCCTGAAGATAAAATTTTTTTGGAGGCTAAAATTAAAAACATTATTGGCATTACATACAGTGAACTTGGAGAATACAATGAGGCATCTCAAATGCTTCAGGAAGCTCTTGATATCTATAGGAAAGAGGGAAAGGAGCAATTAGAATATATGGCATGCTTGAATCTTTCCGCGTCTTATGGAGCAGCAGGACTCATGAACAAGGCACGAGAATATGGGCAGTTTGCTCTCAATATGTCAAGAAAATACAACGATAGGGTCAATGAAGGGAGGATGCTTAATAATCTTTATTATACCGCCAATGACCCAATGGAAGGGATCGCATACCTTGACTCTGCTATTGCTATAGCATCTGAATTAGATGATCTGCATCTGCTTGCGGAATGTTACAGCAACAAGGGTGAGGCTTCTTTTAAACTCAAACTATTTGAAGACGCGGAGCGATTTCTTGAAGAGAGCAGTGATTACGCCTCTAAGATAAATGCTCAAAATATTATTGCCAACATTCTTCTGACTAAGGTGAAGATATATAAGGCTAAGGGTGAATATGGCATGGCACTTACCGCTTTTGAACGATATTTTGACGAGTTTTCTCGTCAGAAGAAGGAAGATGCTCTAAAAAATGTCCACAATCTCGCTCTTAACGAAAGAATGATGAAACTGAGGAATGAAAATGTGATGCGAACCCTCGAAGCAGATAGAATGCGAACCAATACAACAATTCTAATAGTTACTATAATTGTTGTAGCCGGGTTTCTGGTAGGAGCAATCATATATCACAAATACCGTAAACGAAGGGATGAAGTCAGGCTATTGAAGATTTCAAAGGATCTTGATGAGAAAATATACGAACTTGAATATCTCAGGCTCTTTCTCTCAAGCAGGATAGGACTACTTGACAAAATCCGAGAAATGATAAAAGAGACCTACAAAATTGAGGATTGTCCGTCGACAGTGACCGCACAACTTAAGAAAATCATTGCATTTGTATCTCAATTTGATGTGAAGGAAGTAAAAAATAGCATGCTTGATGAGGATACCCAACAGTTTCAGCAACGACTTAAAGAACAATACCCGGATATAACCAAGACCTTGTCAACGCTTGCGGTATATATTCGAGCCGGGCTTCCTAATAAGACAATATCGCTATTGACCGGACAGCAGTTGAAGACTCTTGAGATGAGTCGTTCGCGTTTACGCAAGGCTCTGGAAGTGGATGGATCAGTCGATCTCAAATCATTTCTGCGGCAAATTTGATTGTAGGGGATTATTCTATCATTATAAATTTAGATATCAAGTATTTAAAAAAATCATTGTAGGGGCATTTCAATTTGATATTTTTATTATTTAGGGTATCAAAAACACCTAATTTCTTGTCTTTGAAACCTGGCTTCTATAACTTTGTTGATTATTTGGAAAAATTAAACTAATCAAATATTATTATGAGAAATTTTCTACAGACTTTATCAAAGATCTTTCTTGGAGTCCTTTTTTGCCTTCCTTCTTATGGCAAAGCAGAGGTATCTAAGATTTATGGCGATATGATTGCCAGCGACGGATGGAGCGGCTGGGATTCATACCCGGGTATTTATTCTGTGTCAGCGCAACAACCACTTCAGCCGGCAGAGGAATACTGTGACTACAATGTTCAGGATGCCAACGGAGGAGCGTTTCTTGCAGGAGACATCTACTATATGGTAAGTTATTACGATAATTACGACCGATTGACTGCCTCTCTTAACATGTTTGATATTTCAAACTGGGAAATGACTGGCAGTTATTATTGCAGTTCTGATCTTGTAGCAAACGACATCACTTATGACGCGACAACTCAAGTCGCATATTTTGCTGGCTCAATAAATGGTCAGCCCGTGCTTAGACGCTGGAATCTCGATTTGTCGACCGACCCTGAAAAAGTGGGAGATTTAGCAACAGAATTGCTTGCTATCTCATGTGACAATAAAGGTAATCTTTATGGAATTGGTGTTGATTGTGTGTTATATTCCATCGATAAACAGTCAGCCTCAATGACGGCTATTGGCAATACAGGAGTCAATGCAGCAGGTCTTCAGAGTGCAACTTTCGATCCCAAGACCGGTATACTTTATTGGGCGGCTCTTCACACAGATAATACCACCGCATTGTATTCTGTCGATACAGTGACCGGGCTTGCAACTAAGATAGGAGATTTCCCGCAGAACGAACAATTTGTCGGTCTTTACATTCCTGCTCCGGCAGCTGATGACAATGCACCTGCTTCCCTTTCTGATTTCAATGTTTCATTTGAATCCCCCTCCACATCGGGAAGCGTATCATTCCGACTCCCGACACTTACTTTCGGAGGCAATGCTTTATCCGGAGATATCGAATATGTTCTGAATGTTGACGGACAAAAATATTGTTCCGGGAAAGCGACTGCAGGGTCATTGGTATCAGAAGACGTGGTAGTTGACAATGGGAATCATATCTTCATGGCATGTGCGTATAACGAAGCAGGATTCGGACCGAGTTCAAAATATGAAATATATGTCGGATGTGCTACCCCGGGGGCTGTCGAGAATCTGAAGATAAATGTGCAAGATGCTCCAAACAAAGTAAAAATTTCGTGGAGCGTACCCACTTACTGGGATCCATATGACGGGTTCCAGGATTTGGATAATCTGACTTATTCCGTAGTGCGTAAGCCAGACAATGTAACAGTGGCTGATCATATCTCTGAAACATATATCAACGATATAATTGACTATTCCGGAGAACTTACGCCTTACTATTATGAAGTGACTCCGCATGTTGCAAACTTGTCCGGCATGACTGAACGGTCACAGAATGTAGTGGTCGGAGATCCGAAGACACCTCCATTTAAAACAGAGTTCTCTTCAAAAGAAATTCAACTGTGCACAATCATAGACGCCAACTCCGACCGCAGCAAATGGGGAGAGGATTTCTTTACAAATGCCGCTTGCATTGGAGGCCGCTGGGACGGTGCTTGCGACGACTGGTTGATAATGCCACCCGTTGCCCTGAAAGCAGGATCGCTCTATAGGGTACAGATGAATGTATCAAATGGTCAATATGGCGCCAGCGAGTGGTCGTTTAATATGGGAGAACTTCCAAATGTAGACTCCATGACTACAGTGTTGCTACCAACTTCCCCGGCATACGTAAGCTTCGATAAGGAAGTCAAAGTAGAGAAAGATGGCATATATTATTTTGGAGTTCATTGCACAGGAGGAGCCGGCAGCGATATGTATGCAATGTCATTTGAGATTTCCGGTGAAATGGTATCTGAATGCCCTGAAGCACCAGAAATAATATCAGTTGTAGGAGCAGAAAAGGGGGAACTGTCAGCAATTATGACAGTATGCGCTCCGGAAGCCAACTTAATGGGCAATCGACTAAGCGAACTCACCGCCTTTAATATTTATCATGGACAGGATCTTGTAAAGACTGTGACTGATATAGAACCGGGTGAGGAGTATACCATCACAGGTATTCCTGCAAATCAAGGATGGAATGATTTTGCTATTTCTGCTGTTAATAGCGATGGCGAAGGAAGAAAAGCTGAGATCAAAGATATCTATGTAGGTATTGATAAGCCAGCCAATATCCTTGAGATAAATTATTCAGAAAACACTGAAGGTTATCCGGTGATAAGTTGGCCACGTGCTGAAGAAGCCGGATCTATGGGTTATTATGTTAATCCTGATGAGGTTTCATATATTATCTATCGTGTCCTTGATGGCAATTATGATGTGATTGAGGATGAATTCAAAGGCACAGAATTTACAGACTCCTCAATAGATAAGGATATGACGCAATGCCTTCTTTCTTATTGGGTATATCCGGTCAATATAGCCGGAGAAGGGAATGGCATAGCAACCAATCAGGTGGCTTTCGGAAAGCCATATGAGTGTCCTTTGACAGAGACCTTCTATGAAGGATCTTCCGATTGCTATCCATGGTATTACAGGACAGACAGTCCCGAATACACCGGATGGATGATGGTTCCACATTCAATGCCGGAAGTAGCATCGGTTCCTAATCTTGATGGAAGTGAGGCGTTTATGGCATTTGTTGGCGGTGAAGTGAAAAGTTCGTCAACCCTTTATTCACCTCTTTTCACTGTAAAGAATTCCAAGAATCCGATTCTAGATCTTTATTATTATAATGCTCCCGGATGGAACAATATAGATGTATGTGTTGGAGGAAATAAGATCTTGACTATGTCTTATGATTCATCTTATCCAATTGATTGGCATCGCTATAAGGTTTCGCTAAGTGATTTTAAGAATCTTGATAAAATTCAGTTAAATCTTGTGGGAGAGACTGATGGCCACGATTGGACAAATGCATTCATTGATTATATCCGTGTACGTGAAGAATTCGCTAATGATCTAAATGTGTTTGGCTTGTCTGTTCCAGAGAATATCACTTTGGGTGAAGGCTATAAAGTGGTTGCCAAGGTTAGAAACGATGGCGAGAGCAACACAAATGGCGGCACCTTCGTGTTGTATCGCAATGGCTATGAGATATTCTCACAATCTCTACCCAATCTCAAACCTGCTCAGACTTTAGAATTCAGTATTGATGAAACTCCATCAGTAGTCTTTGGCGAGAAAGTGGAGTATTATGCAGAAGTGAAGTATGACCTTGATGAAAATATTGAGAACAATGTGACACCAATCTCATATTCATCCATGGCTATGCCTCGTTATCCGGTACCTGCAAATCTCACAGCAATTTCTGAAAATGGACTGATACATCTCGAATGGGATGCACCGACAGAAGCAGAGATGACTCCGGATCCGATTTTGGAAGATTTTGAAAGTTACGAGACTTTCGGCATGACTGCCGGCCAGTGGACTATGTATGATGCCGACCAGGAAGTCACAAATGCTGTTGGAGATCCGGAATCATGGTTTGACGTTCTTGATTATCCCAATGCCGGGGAACCTATGGCATTCCAAGTTATGGATTTTGCTGAGGCAGGCGTGGATCTTGACATTAATACATGGTATGCTTCTCATAGCGGAAAACAGATGCTGATTTCCCCAAGTCCAGCTGAATTTGGTGTCGGAGGTGATGACTGGCTCATCTCGCCACTCCTTTATCCAGGTGGTCAACATGTAAGCGCTTATCTTTCTACACTTCTTATTTTCTCCGGTGTGGAATATGAGATTCTGTATTCAACAACCGATAATTCTCCGGAAAGTTTCATCCGACTTGTGGCTCCTACATCTGCCCCAATGCAATGGACAAAAGTGGAGTTTGACGTGCCATCGGATGCAAAATATTTCGCAATCCGCAGCCTGACACAATACACTACCACCGGCTTGATGATTGATGATATTTCATATGCTCCGGCTACACTTAGTCCTATTTCACTTGAAATCGTTGGCTATAATGTATATAGAGATCAAGCGCGTGTTAACCAAGAGTTGGTAAATGACACTTATTTCTATGATACGGAAGCATCAAACGGGGATCATGACTATAATGTCACTTGTGTATACAAAGTAGGCGAATCGGGTCCATCGGAATGTGCAAGCATATTTGTGGAGTCAGGTGTCGGCTTTATCGGCAAAAACAATTCTTCTGTATCTGCCAGCGAAAGCAGGATCCATGTAAATGGAGCAGAAGGACTCCTTGTCACTGTCACTGATACAAATGGTCGCGTTATCTTTACAGGAGTTCCTTCTGATAATATTTCAATTTCTGTGACTCCCGGCATTTATATCGTAAATATCGCAGGACATTCCACCAAGATTTTTGTGAAATGAATCGATTGAATTTATTATTTGCTTTCCTTGCGGCGCTCTTTTCAGCGTCGCAAGGTTTCGCTATTCGCACGCAGATACAAGAGAGTTTCTCAGAGGGACTACCGCGTGATTTCATATTTGTAGACAACGATCAAAACACACCATCTTCACCAATGAAGAGACTCGGTTTTGATGTAGACGTGCCATGGATATGTTTTTGGATAGAAGATGAAGAAAATTATGTCGCATGCAGCACTTCCTGGTATAAACCTGCCGGGAAAAGTCATGACTGGATGATTCTTTCCCCAATCTTAGTGGAGCAAGGAGCAACCCTTCAATGGAGAGCCATGGCATCCGACTCTAAAAATCGCGATGGATACGCAGTATATGT
>CAMWQF010000065.1 GCA_947176285.1 uncultured Porphyromonadaceae bacterium | reverse complement strand
GGAGAGTCGCTGTGTTAGCGGCTCTCCTTTTTTCATAATTGAGAATGGAGAATTGAGAATTGAGAATTGAGAATGGAGAATTGAGAATTTAGAATGGGGAAAAGGCTTATAAAAAAGGGATTCCTGTCATTTGATGAGCAGGAATCCGATTACTATCATTATTATGGATATTATGTAGAGTATGATGGGAAGAGCCTTGGGGAAATGGACGTTTTCCGGATCCGGGAAGTTTTCCTTCGTCAGTTTTATCCCTGATTTCCTTACGAAGCCTCTTGCCATGGGCGGAAGTTGATTGAGAAGGCGTTCCTGTTCCTCTTCATCTGAAGCCATCAATCTATTGGCATCAGTGGGTCCAAGATACTTCTGCGTCGGGAGCGTGCCCGAAAGACGCTGACGGAAATATCGGCATATGTCAGGCACCTCAGATGCTTCGGTCCAATCATCCATCCCCTTACACCATACATATGTGTCGGGACGGACTCCCTCTTTGACCATCTCATCGAGTTCCATCGGGCCATACTGCCGCCCATCTATCATTGCAAAATACTTCATTACTTTAGAATGTACCCATCAAAGATGCAACAGAGAATATTTTCAGAATCGAGAGTATGTTGATGACAAGTCCTAACCCTGAAAGCACAAAAGATACTATACAAAGAGTCTTGCATGTCGACCAAGCATTCGCTGCTGTGATATTATCGCCATATCTCATGGCATTCTCTGCTTTGGAAGCATTTGTGATGGCGAAAATTCCGACTATGCCTCCGATGCAGGAAAAGAGAAAACCGACAACAGTAGCGATGATAGCAAGGGTTTTCCAATTTGTAGGAGGATTAGAATATCCCGGCATCTGATTTGGATTGTTGTATCCGCCGAATTGCTGACCCTGATATTGGCCGGCATAAGGCTGTTGCGAGCCGCCATAAGGCTGTTGCGGCTGAGCATAGGATCCGAATGCAGACTCAGACTCATCAATTCTTGTTCTATTTGCCAATATTGAGGCGAGTTCTGCTACAGAATCCACCCTTGCCCAGTCTGCCATTCCGGCAGTCCAGACCAAGGTGGATGGTTCTATTCCTCTCTCTTCAAGTTGAGCAAGAGAAAATGGACCTTCACGGTTGTCATTTACTACTATATAATATTCTTTTTCCATCATCACATGTTTTTGCCGTGACAGTTCTTATATTTTTTTCCGCTTCCGCAAGGACATGGGTCATTGCGCCCCACTTTGGGTTGCGCTTTCATAGGCTGACGTGTTGGTTGCGCCTGACGATTTACGTTCTGAGCAGCCTGTCGCTGAGCATTTTCACCCTCATAAGTCTCGCGGGTTGTAGAATAGTTAGCATATGGGTTTGCACCTGCGGGTGCGCCATATTCCTGATGAATTTCCTGAGTGCGGGAGTATGCAGCAGCCTGAGCATTGCGTTGAGCCTGCAAAGCCTGTGCCTGCGCCTGTTGGGCAGCAATCTGAGCCTCACGCTGAGCCTTTGCTTCCTCATAGTCGGGAGCGGCGAGTTTGCCGCGCATGAGAGTAGCCACAGCCTTGGAATTCATTTCTTCAAGCATGTTCTTCCAGAGTCCGTAAGCCTCAAGTTTGTAGATCACAAGCGGATCCTTTTGTTCATAACTTGCGTTCTGCACTGATTTGCGGAGCTCGTCAAGTTCGCGGAGTTGCTCTTGCCAAGCATTGTCAATGGCTTGAAGAAGCACCGCCTTTTCCCAACCTTTCACAATAGGACGGCACTCATTGTCGTAAGCCTCCTTAAGATCGCAACGGATGTTGAAGAATCGGCGACCATCTGTCACCGGAACTCCGACCACTCCGGAAGCACCACGTTCCTCTACAAATTCCTTGATGTAAGGCATAGCGGAAGCAGCGATTTTATCGCGGTTGCGATAGTAGGTAGCAAGTGCTTCGTCAGCAAGCTTGTTTGTGATCTCATTCTTGTCAGCCTTGCGGTATTCTTCTTCTGTGAATGTGGGTTCGATAGCAAGAGTCTTGCGCACTTCCATCATGAAATCATTGTAGTCATATCCCATTTCGGCAATGCTCTGTGCAGTATCGAAAATCATATTAGCGATATCCGTACCAATTCTCTCACCCTTAAGTGCATTCTGGCGCTTGCCATAGATAGCAGTACGCTGAGCGTTCATCACGTCGTCGTATTCCACAAGACGCTTACGGATACCGAAGTTATTCTCCTCTACCCTCTTCTGGGCTTTCTCAATAGAGTTTGTGAGCATCTTCGACTCCATCATCTCGCCTTCTTCAAATCCCATACGGTCGAGCATCTTGAAGATTTTTTCTCCGGCAAAGAGACGCATTAAGTTATCCTCAAATGAGACGAAGAAAACGGAACTTCCCGGGTCACCCTGACGACCTGCACGACCACGTAGCTGACGGTCGACACGGCGTGATTCATGGCGTTCGGTGCCGATGATTGCCAAGCCCCCTGCCTCCTTCACTTCAGGAGGAAGCTTGATGTCGGTACCACGACCTGCCATGTTGGTAGCAATAGTCACAGTCCCGGTCTTACCTGCCTGAGCCACGATGTCAGCTTCCTTCTGATGCAATTTTGCATTAAGCACCTGATGGGGAATCTTACGAAGCTGAAGCATACGGCTAAGAAGTTCGGAGATTTCTACGGAAGTGGTGCCGACAAGTACCGGACGCCCCTGAGCCACCATGTCCTCGACTTCCTTAATGACAGCGTTATATTTATCTTTCTTGGTGCGATATACACGGTCTTTCTGGTCGTTGCGGATCACGGGACGGTTGGTAGGGATTTCCACTACCTCCATCTTATAGATATCATAGAACTCACCTGCCTCAGTCATAGCCGTACCGGTCATACCTGCAAGCTTGCGATACATGCGGAAGTAGTTCTGCAGCGTGATTGTGGCATAGGTCTGAGTTGCGGCTTCAACCTTGACTCCTTCCTTAGCCTCGATAGCCTGATGCAAGCCGTCGGAATAGCGGCGACCTTCCATGATACGTCCGGTCTGCTCATCGACAATCTTGATCTTATTGTCGTCGATCACATATTCTATATCCTTATCAAAGAGAGTATAAGCCTTAAGGAGCTGATTGACTGTATGAACACGCTCCGACTTCACACTGTATTCCTGAAGGAGTTCATCTTTCTTCTGATGCTTCTCTTCGTCGGTAGCGTCCATATTGTCTACTTCGGCAAGCTGAGTGGTAATGTCGGGAAGCACAAAGAAATGAGGGTCTTGAGTAGTATCAGTAAGCACTTGAATACCCTTGTCGGTCAATTCGATGCTATGGTTTTTCTCATCCACCACGAAATAAAGAGGCTCGACAGCAATAGGCATTTCGCGGTTGTTGTCTTGCATATATTTCTCCTCAGTCTTAAGCAATATTGGCTTGATGCCTTCTTCGCTAAGATATCTGATGAGCGGTCCATGCTTAGGAAGGCTCTTATACACGCGGAATAGAGCAAGACCTCCATCCTCAAGAAGTTCTTGAGCTGTAAGAGGCTTCTTTCCGTCGCCCTTATCGAATTTCTTGATTTTTTCCGGGTCGCCGCTCATTGCTGCGGAAATCTTATCCTTTGCTTCAAGAAGAAGAGCCTGAGCCTGCTTACGCTGAGCGTTTACAACTTTTTCAACATTAGGCTTGAACTCATTAAACATCTGGTCGTCACCCTTTGGAATCGGACCTGAGATGATAAGAGGGGTACGAGCATCATCGATAAGCACTGAGTCAGTTTCATCGACAATAGCATAGTAATGGTCATCACGCTGCACGAGATCGCTGAGTTGTGTAGCCATATTGTCGCGCAGATAGTCGAAACCAAATTCATTGTTTGTGCCGAAAGTGATATCACTGCGATAAGCAGCACGACGTTCAGGGGAGTTAGGCTCTGTCTTGTCGATACAAGCCACAGAGAGTCCATGGAACTCGTAGAGAGGTCCCATCCATTCTGAGTCACGTTTTGCAAGGTAATCGTTGACAGTCACCACATGCACGCCCTCTCCGGTGAGCGCATTAAGGAATACGGGGAGAGTAGCCACAAGGGTCTTACCTTCACCGGTAGCCATCTCGGCGATATTATTTGAGGTCTTATCGCCCTGGAGGATACCGTGAAGCACCATACCGCCGATAAGCTGCACATCATAGTGCACCATATCCCACTTCATCTCATTGCCACCGGCAACCCAAGAATTCTTGTATATAGCCTTGTCGCCGTCAATGGTAATAAAGTCCTTGCCTTGGGCAGCGAGATTGCGGTCAAACTCATCAGCCGTCACCTCAATGGTCTCGTTGTTGGCAAAGCGGCGAGCAGTCTCTTTAATCACTGCAAAGACCTCCGGAAGAGCAGCATCAAGCTTGTGGGCATACATTTTGTACATATCCTCCTTCAAGGAATCAATTTCTTTCCAGTATGGCTCACGCTTGTCAAACTCCATAGTCTCGATCTGCGCACGAATATCCGCCATTTTGTCTTTGTAGGTCTTAGCCTCGCCGCGGATATCATCGCGGATCACATTGATTCTATCGCGAAGTTCATCATTAGAGATGTCCTTTATCTGTTCGGAAATCGGATTGATTTCCTTCTGAAGGCGAGTCCAGAGAGGACGCACTGCGCGCTCACTCTGGTCACCGAAAATTGTTTTTAGTATATTGCTGAATCCCATTTTAATGAGAGTTTTAATTATTTTCTTGTATTAAGGTGCAAAGATAGTAAAAATAATTGAGAATTAATAATTGAGAATTGAGAATTTTACAACTTTACACGTGGATTAAAAGATGAGGGGCTTGTCGGAGGCACCGTTGGGACTCCGTATGCGCATCACAGAGCTTAGGGTTGGAGCCAAAGCTGTGGCATTGACTTCGCCGTTTTCAATTCTGACAGGCACTCCGGGCCCCATGATGAAAGCCGGCGTAGCAGGATTTCCCTCACGCACTTGCCAAGTCAGGACAGGAAGCCGCACATCATCGTTAATGGTCCACCCCGGAGCAAATTCAAGCCGGATATCGCCCGCACTTTTAGGGTCGATTCCGCGGCTTATTCTCCTGAGTTCAGGAGTGGTCTCGCCTACGATATCAGTCAGCGACTTGACATCTGCCACACCGCTCATCTGCACTAAAAAGTCACGTGCATCGCGCCTTACGTCGGCAAGATTTAGGCCGTGTCGTTCAAGAGTATTATGATCCAAATAGATCATATTGCGATAACTGCCGTCGATATACTGGTCGTTCCCATGCTTTGCACTCAGAAAAGAGTTGAGCAGTGAGACAGCCCGCTTCATAGAGAAATTGCCGGTAGGAATTCGATAGCGTGCTTCATCTTCAGCCGCATCATCAAAATATCCGGTAGAGACTAGGAAAATCAAAGTGTTGTCGAGTCCTACATTCTCATTGATAGCCTTCAGCAACCGCCCGAGTTGAGCATCAAGACGCAAATAACTGTCTTGCATTTCAAGGCGAAGGTCACCATCTACGGTATGCTTATAAGGGGCAACAGTATAGCCAATGTTCAGCATATCGATCACATCTCCGCGCTGGCCAAGCTGAAGATGCGTCAGATAGTCGATAGCAACATCAGTCACTTCTGTATTTACAAGTCCTGACGCCTTATAATCAGCATATCTCGTAGCCTCTTTTTTAGGGAAAGTATGCCTGAATGGGAAATATTTCTTCTGAGCAGGGACTCCGTCGTAAGAATCAAGCGGTCGGCTTGGAGTCCACACCATGGTGTCAAGCCTTTCGGAAAGAGGCTTGAGATAGTTGCGCTGCGAGATAACGTTGGGCACTTCCTTGTAGTAGGTCGTAGTAGCCCATTTCCCGTTTTCGTCAGAAATCCAGAAGGCGCTGCTTCCTCCATGCCCTGCCATTATTATGGACTGCATCGGATCGGGAGAAATGCTATAGATCGCGCCAAGGCCTACGCCATCCACTGCCAACTCGTCGCTCAAAGTGGAGAGACGTAGAGCCGCAGGGCTATATGTTTCATTGGTGAAATTACCCAAAGTTCCAGGCTCATGAAGCACCGGAAGGGGGTATTTGGATGCGGAATCATAAACTTTCTCTAAAGGGATCCCGGAAGAGGGGGCATAATTGCCCGTATAGACTATTGAAGTGGAACTGACCACATCCAGATCCTTTACATTATAGTCTACATTCTTGAGATAAAGCCCACGATTTTTCAGAAGATTGAAACCTTCCTTTCCAAATCGGGCACTCAGAAAGTCTAAATAATCGGTGCGAAGCTGATCGACCATTATCCCCACCACGAGCTTTGGGCGCGTAGGGTCAGCAACCGCTACAGCAGATATTCCGACGAGGCCGCAAAGCACCGAGGTCAGCAATCTATGTTTATTTAAATTTCGCAAACTCAATTTTATAGTTAAAGTTTTACTTTGACTTTTTAAAAAGTTTTGTTGAATAGAGTATGGTGTTTGAGAGAGGAAGAACGCTCCAAAGCATAGGCCACACGGCATTATTGACAACTTGACTTGCTATGGATGTGACTCCCAATAGTATAGTCAATATCAGAACTGCCACTATGTTGTAGAGAGCCATGACATTCAGGACTTTCTTCCACGACTTAAACCAGACACCTATTCCCACTATCAGTTGCAGTGGATTAAGCCAATATATAAGAATATTGGGCGATGTAGCCTCATGTTCTGAAAAGAATACAAGGAATGCCACGATGCAACCGGCAATGCCAGCCACAATGAAATATATGGATATCCACAATTTCCAAAGTGTCTTCTTCAAGATATAAGCAAACATCGTGCCAAGACTGATGACGAGCATGACAATTCCCACAGCCATAGGAGTAAGATACCATGGAGTGGGAGGAAGAGTGGCATCGGCATATCCCGGAAATATGATATTTGTTGACTTTACGAGAGGCTGATCTCCAATACTTCCATTTGCTATTTTTGCAGCAAGGACTGGGGGCGCGAAGATATCTTCATCTTTAGCAAGAGGATAATCAAGACCGCTTCCCAATACTAGGTCAATCCCAAACTGATACCATGGATAATGGCTATGAAAATGCCTCATCTCACTGCGATAGGTAGGGAAATAAAGTGTGTCTTGCAACTGTATATTCCTTTCGGAAGCCTGAGTGACGCGCTTCCAAGGACGAGTGGCGCAGTTGTCGCGCACATAATTGTATCTGTATGTACGGTTTTCCGGAAGCGACTCCACCTGAAGTAGATTTCTGAGATTTCGGGCTTCCTCCTGAGAGAGATTAAGCACTTGCTCCATCACTCGCGAACCGCGCATCACATATGCCGGCATGAATCTGTCGAACTGATAGCCATATACCTTATAATCGGTCTCACCCTTACAAAAACGATAGATGAAATTAGGTGATGTGAAATCAAAAATGCCAAAATTCCATATAGAATCCATCTTTTCGTTGCGGATTCGCAATGCAGCATGTCCACAAAGTTCATACACATCCGGACCGGGAGCGCATGTCACTATACTCACAACAAGGTCTCCCCCATCATCGACAGGAGAGACAGAATCGGTCCTCTCTTGAGCTGTCACACTGCAAGAGAGGTAGAAAATCATTATTAATATTCCGAATAAACGACGCATTAGAATTCGCAGTTGTTCGGATATCTTGGGAAAGGAATCACGTCACGGATATTCTGCATACCGGTCACGAAAAGGATCAGACGTTCGAAGCCAAGGCCGAAACCGCTGTGAGGCACGGTGCCGAACTTACGGGTGTCAAGATACCAGTCCATTCCTTCAAGTCCCTGGTCTTCCATGCGTTGCTTCAGTTTGTCATAGTTTTCTTCACGCTGACTGCCGCCGATGATCTCGCCGATCTTCGGGAAAAGGACGTCCATAGCGCGTACGGTCTTCCCGTCATCGTTCAGCTTCATGTAGAAAGCCTTGATTTCTTTTGGATAGTCGGTGAGAATCACAGGCTTTTTGAAGTGCTGCTCCACGAGGTAACGTTCATGCTCGGAAGCAAGGTCGACACCCCAATATACAGGGAACTCAAACTTCTTGCCACTCTCTTCGAGGATCTTTATACCCTCAGTGTATGGAAGGCGCACGAAGTCATTGTTGATCACAAAGTTCAGGCGATCAATAAGATCTTTGTCGAAATGCTCGGCAAGGAACTCAATATCGTCGCGGCAATGTTCCAGAGCATAAGAGATGCAATACTTCACAAATTCCTCTGCGAGATCCATGTTGTCTTCAATCTCATAGAATGCCATCTCAGGCTCGATCATCCAGAACTCGGAGAGGTGGCGAGGAGTATTTGAATTCTCAGCACGGAAAGTTGGTCCAAAGGTGTAGATGCATCCAAGAGCTGTGGCACCAAGTTCACCCTCAAGCTGACCGCTCACAGTGAGAGAAGCCATTCTTCCAAAGAAATCCTGAGAGTAATCCACTTTTCCTTCTTTCGTAGTAGGAAGATCTTCAAGAGGAAGAGTTGTCACTTGGAATTGCGCGCCGGCACCTTCACAGTCAGAAGCTGTGATAAGCGGAGTATGGAAATAATAGAAACCCTTGTCGTTGAAAAATTTATGTACGGCATAAGCGAGAGCATGGCGTATGCGCAGCACAGCACCGAAAGTGTTGGTGCGTGGACGCAGATGTGCTATCTCACGAAGGAACTCAAGCGAATGTCCTTTCTTCTGAAGAGGATAGTCTATCACGCTTGCAGTGCCATAGATTTCAATTTCATCAGCCTGGATTTCAATGACCTGGCCTTTGCCCTGAGAGGCAACAGCCTTACCCTGCACATGGATAGAAGCACCGGTAGTCACATCTTTGAGAGAATCTTCCGGAATCTTGGCGAAATCCACCACGATTTGGACATTCTTGATTGATGAACCATCGTTGAGAGCGATAAACGCTACGTTTTTATTGCCACGGCGAGTACGTACCCATCCTTTGACATCCACTTCCGAACCTATATATTTATCAGGGTCGTCGAGAAGTGCCTTTACAGTTATGCGTTTGATGTTTTGCATTATATAGTTTGGTTGAAGGTTTATTCAAAAGAGCCCATACGAAGGAAGTTTACCTCTTCCTGTGTGAGGTATCTCCATCTGCCACGGGGAAGGTTCTTTTTAGTAAGACCGGCAAAGTATACGCGGTCGAGTTTAGTGACACGATATCCGAGGTGTTCGAAAATACGGCGCACGATGCGGTTGCGTCCGCTGTGGATCTCGATGCCAGCCTGATTGCGGTCAGTGTCGTTGGCATAAGATATAGCATCTGCATGGATTTCACCATCTTCGAGTTCGATGCCGTCGGCAATGCGCTGCATATCCTCTTCTGTGATATCCTTGTCGGTCCACACGTGATATATTTTCTTCTTTACAAATTTCGGATGAGTGAGCTTGGAAGCAAGTTCGCCATCATTAGTAAGAAGGAGCACGCCGGTAGTGTTTCTGTCAAGACGCCCTACAGGATAGATTCTTTCCTGGCAAGCGCCTTTCACAACGTCGAGCACTGTGAGGCGGCCGTTGGGATCATCGCTTGTAGTGACACAATCCTTAGGCTTGTTAAGAAGCACATAGCATTTACGTTCGGGAGTCACAACCTTATCTCCGATTTTCACCACGTCGTCGCGGTTGATCTTAGTGCCAAGTTCAGTTACCACTACATCATTGACTGTCACCTCCCCGGCAGCAATCTTTTCATCTGCCTCACGACGAGAACAGATTCCGGAGTTTGCCATAAACTTGTTAAGGCGGATCTGTTCGTTCGGATCCACATCATCGATGATGTAGTCTATTTGGCGGGGACGCGGGGTGAATTTCATACCCGGGCGTTGGTTTTTCTGGAAGCCGCCCTGACGCTTCTGATATCCGCCTTGCTGTTGATTGCCCTGGCGGTTGTAGCCGCCCTGGCGATTTTGGTATCCGCCTTGCTGTTGGTTGCCTTGGCGATTGTAGCCGCCCTGACGGTTTTGGTATCCGCCTTGCTGACCACCCTGACGGTTGTAGCCGCCCTGACGGTTGAAGTTGTTCTGGCGTTTTTGCTGCATTCCGTAGTTGTTCTGGCGGTTGTAGTTGTTCTGGCGTGGCTGGTAGCCGGATTCAGAAGACTGGCGGTAGTTATTTTCGGTAGAATTGTTCTGAGACTCCGAATCAGAATTATATCTCTTGTAGCTATCTTCAGAAGAGTTGTTGTTCATGTAGCTACGGTTGTAGGAATTGTTGCGCTGCTGATAAGCAGGACGTTGCTGACGGTTGTAGCCTGATTCTTCCCGATTCTGATAGTTGCCGGAATAATTGTTCTGGTAAGATGTGCGGGGTCTAGGTTGGAATCCACGCTGGCTAAAATCGGGACGTTCAGTTCCTTTATAGGGTTTAGACTGAAAATACTCGTTGTGTTCCGTGTTTTCGGTAGAGGCAGGAATAGCTCCGATTCTTGGTCTCTTTGGTTTCTTTTCTTCCATTATTATGTGTTTAATATTGGCGCATGACATCGCTGCCATTTTCTATGTCGCCGTTGATTTAAGTGTTGCTTTTGAGTTAATTCAGGGGTTGCTTTTGAAATATGTTGCTAAATATCTGCAATTGCGATGCAAAAATACAATTTTTTTTTGACATTTACAAAAAATAATGACAAAAACGCTACGAATCACTCCGGAAGAATCCTTATCATGCAAAAGTGCTACCCCTCCGGGGTAGAAGATGGGAGTGAAGCGGACATACCCCGAGCCTTGCTCGGGGCTAACAAAATAGATAGCCCTCCGGCTATCTCGCAGCATGCATGCTAGCTGACCGAGGCTATATGACGGGAATTCCAATCCGGATAATGCTACCCCTCCGGGGTAGAGGATGGGAGTGAAGCGGACACACCCCGAGCCCTGCTCGGGGCTAACAAAATAGATAGCCCTCCGGGCTATCTGGCAGCATACGTGGTGGCTGACCGGGCGATATATGGGATTATCGCGAGGCAGCCCGGAGGGCTGATATATTGTTAACC
>CAMWQF010000064.1 GCA_947176285.1 uncultured Porphyromonadaceae bacterium | reverse complement strand
AATTTTGGCTACGATTTTGTCCCGGACCTCCTCCAAGCAATCGACCGCTAATAGATAACCTCCTTCCCATAAACGATTAAACGATTAAACGATTAAACAATTAAACCATTAAACCCTTAAAACCAACAAACCATGCTAAATAAAATCAAAGAAACTGCTGATTTCATTCGCTCAAAAGTTTCGCAACTCCCTGAAGTTGCTGTAATCCTCGGTTCAGGACTTGGAAACCTTGCCGATAATATGGATGTCAAAGCTGAAATTGACTATCACGATATCCCAAACTTTCCGGTTTCTACCGTAGCCGGACATGCCGGAAAATTGATTTTCGGTTTCCTTGGAGGTAAATATATCATGGCTATGAAAGGTCGTTTCCACTACTATGAAGGGTATGATATGAAACAAGTTACCTTCCCGGTTCGTGTGATGAAAGACCTCGGAGTAAAAACTCTTTTTGTCAGCAACGCAGCAGGTGGTATGAACAAGGAATTCCGCGTAGGAGACGTGATGGTTATTACTGACCATATCAATCTTTTCCCGGAAAATCCCCTCCGAGGCAAGAACTACGAGGAACTTGGCACACGTTTCCCTGCTATGACCGAAGCTTACAAGAAATATCTCATAAATTACGCTGATGAAATTGCTGATGCCGAGGGTCTTCGCCTTATGCACGGGGTATATGTCGGCACTCCCGGACCTACATTCGAGACCCCTGCAGAATATGAATATTTCCGTATCATTGGTGGTGATGCCGTAGGCATGTCTACTGTTCCTGAAGTGATCGTTGCAAACCATGCAGGAATGGATGTTTTCGGACTTTCTGTCATCACTGATCTTGGAGGAAAGGATATTGACTATGTCCCTACCCACGAGGAAGTGCAGCAGGCTGCCGAAAAAGCTTCTCCGGTTATGGTCAAGCTCATCACCAGCCTTCTCTCTCGTCTAAATTAAGCACATCCTCTCATTCTGCATTATGAATTCTGCATTATAAATTATAATTAAGATGTCCGAAATTTCAGATTTAGGCGAATTCGGCCTTATCGACCGTATCACCAAAGACTTTCCTCTAAAAAACGAGTCATCTATCTATGGAGTCGGAGATGACGCTGCTATTCTTAATTTTAAGGATAAGGATGTCCTCGTCACTACCGATCTCTTGCTTGAAGGTATTCATTTCGATCTCCGGTATGTTCCACTCAAGCATCTAGGATATAAATCCGCTATTGTAAATTTCAGCGATATATATGCTATGGGGGGAACGCCCCGTCAGATCACTGTATCTCTTGGTGTTTCAAGCCGATTCACTGTTGAGCATATCGATACCCTCTATGCTGGCATCAAGACTGCTTGTGATTTGTATGGTGTTGATCTTGTCGGAGGTGACACCTCTGCATCAGTGACCGGACTTGTCATTAGTATCACTTGCATAGGTGACTGTGAGAAAGGTAAGGAAATTCGTCGCGATGGTGCCAAACCAACTGATCTAATCTGTGTGTCAGGCGATCTCGGTGCTGCATTCATGGGTCTTCAGCTGTTGGAACGTGAAAATCGAGTAAGTGCAAATGCCGGCAAAGATTTCCAACCCGATTTCTCAGGTAAGGAATACATTTTGGAACGTCAACTGAAACCGGAAGCAAGAAAAGATATTATAGAGGCTTTGCGCAAAGAAGGAATCAATCCTACATCCATGATGGATGTTAGCGATGGCCTTTCTTCTGACCTTTTGCATATTTGTAAGAATTCTAACACTGGATGCCGAGTGTATGAAGATAAGATCCCTATTGATTATCAGACTGCAATGATGGCTGAGGAATTGAATATGAATCTTGTGACGGCTGCCATGAACGGAGGAGAAGACTATGAACTCCTCTTCACTGTCCCTCTTACAGAGCATGACAGAATAGAAAACATCAAGGGTGTGAAAATGATAGGCTATATCACTGCTCCGGAACTCGGTTGCGCCATGATCACTCGCGACGGTCAGGAATTCCCATTAAAAGCCCAAGGCTGGAACGCTTTCACTCACGACCACAAATAATCCGGATCCGATATTGCCCGGAGGGCTGATTATATTGTTGCCCCTGAGCCTATGCTCAGGGCTTTTTCTGTATATATGATATTCGACTCCGGAGGAGTCGTACTTTTTTTTATCAGATTAACTCATTCCAACGTGATTTTAATTTATTTAACAGTATTTTTGCATATCATCCAAAAGTAAAATGTTAAATTTGCAACTGATTTCTAAACATGGTGTCCGATTTGTACGGATTGCCGTGATTAATGTTATTAATATATAAAGAAAAAATCAACTGAATCCCCCTATGGAACAGACAGTAAATATCCGCGAACTTAATGATCGCATCGCTGCCCACAGCAATTTCCTAAGCATGATACGCAATGGCATGGATCAGCGTATTGTAGGCCAGAAGCATCTCGTCGATTCTCTTCTCATTGCCCTCCTTTGCAACGGTCACGTTCTCTTGGAAGGTGTGCCTGGTTTGGCAAAAACACTCGCGATCAAGACTCTCGCTAATATTGTTGATGCTAAATACTCACGTATCCAGTTTACTCCCGACTTGCTGCCGGCAGACGTAATCGGAACTCTTATATATAGCGTTAAGAAAGAACAGTTCGAAGTTAAGAAAGGCCCTATCTTTGCTAACTTCGTCTTGGCTGACGAGATCAACCGTGCTCCTGCTAAAGTGCAGAGTGCTCTTCTTGAGGCTATGCAAGAACGTCAGGTTACTATTGGTGAACAGACTTTCCCTCTAGATCGTCCTTTCCTCGTAATGGCTACTCAGAACCCTATCGAGCAGGAAGGCACTTATCCGCTTCCTGAAGCTCAGACCGACCGTTTCCTCCTTAAGGTTGTTATCGGTTATCCCACGAAGCAAGAAGAAAAACTCATTATTCGTCAGAATATCCGCGGTGCGCTCGATGAAGTTCATGCTCTTGTCTCAACTCAAGACGTGCTGGAAATCCAAAAACTCGTGCGCGAAATCTACATCGACGAAAAGATTGAAAATTATATCGTGGATATAGTGTTCGCAACTCGTAATCCCGAGGCTGCCGGTCTTAAAGACCTTGAAGGCATTATTGCTTACGGTGCTTCCCCGCGTGCATCCATCTCTCTCGCTCTTGCTTCTCGCGCATATGCATTTTTGCAAGGCAGAGGATATGTTATTCCCGAAGATGTACGTGCTGTTTGCCACGACGTGATGCGTCATCGTATAGGTCTCACATATGAGGCTGAAGCCAACAATATATCTGCCGATGAAATAATATCAAGCATTCTCGACAAAGTCCAAGTTCCCTAACCCCTAAATATTTAAACATTTAAACTGTTAAACAATTAAACCCTTAACTCCCTAAACGTTTAAACCCTAAACCATCATTTAAGTGGATTCAAAAGAACTTCTTAAGAAAGTACGCAAGATTGAAATAAAGTCGCGTGGTCTCTCCAACAATATTTTTGCCGGAGAATACCATACGGCATTTAAAGGGCGTGGTATGATGTTCTCAGAAGTCAGGGAATATCAGCCGGGTGACGACGTGCGCGACATAGACTGGAATGTGACTGCCAGGCACAACAAGCCTTACGTCAAAGTTTATGAAGAGGAACGTGAATTGACTGTAATGCTTCTCGTAGATGTGAGCGGAAGCCGTGATTTCGGTGCTGTCGGACAGGTGAAGCGCGAATTTATTGCCGAGATAGCCGCTACTCTCGCATTCTCTTCAATACAAAACAATGACAAGGTTGGGGTCATTTTCTTCAGTGATAAGGTTGAGAAGTTTATTCCCCCACAGAAAGGGCGTAAGCATATCCTTTTCATCATTCGTGAGATCATAGACTTCCAACCCGAACATCGCGCTACTGATCTTAATGCTCCTCTTGTATTCATGACCAATGCTTTGAAGAAGAGATGTTCGGCATTCCTTCTCAGCGATTTCATTGACTCCCACGATTATTTCAAATCTCTCTCCATTGCCAACCATAAGCACGATGTTGCGGCCATCCAGGTTTATGATAAAAGGGATGCTAAGATGCCGGATGTAGGTTTGGTCCGTTTCAAAGATCTTGAGACGGGTCGTGACCTTTGGCTCGACACATCTTCAAAGAGTGTTCGCAAAGCCTATGATAAGGCATGGTATGAACGGCAACAGAATTTCTCTTCTACCACTGCTCGCTGTGGCGTAGATTCTGTTTCTGTCGCTACCGACGAAGACTATGTGAAGGCCCTGATCGGTCTTTTCCGCCGTCGCGGTTGATATTTGTAAATAAGTATATATTTTAATGCATTATCGTTAAAATTCTTTCTGCTAAATAATAATGCATTATGCATTATTAAAATTTTGCATTATGAATTATGAAAATTATGCATCGTCTCTTATGATTAAGTCACTTCATAAATATTTGACCATCCTTTTCGTTGCGCTGACGTCATGTCTGGCGTCTTCTGCTGCTGTAAATGTGACTGCTTCCCTTGATTCGGCTTCGATTCTTATGGGGCGCGTGGATACTCTTCGACTCTTTGTAGAGCGAGATGCTAATCGTCAAGGTGTGTTCCCTCTATTTAATAAGGTTCCACAGGGTGGGTATGTAACTCTGCTTGGTGATACTATTGAACTTGGTGCTCCTCGTATGGATACCGTAAAACAGGAAGGTTCGCGAATCACGGAGCGGCTTGTCGTTCCTGTACAGGTATTCGACTCAGGATTCTATAAACTTCCTCCGTTCATATATATATCGGCTACTGATTCCGCCGTATCCAATCAAGTGGAGTTGACTGTTGTGCCTGTGAAGGTAGGAGAGAACGATACTATTTCTGATTATAAAGATATTTCAGATCCTTCCGATAGATCCTTTTGGGATTGGATGCCTGATTGGCTATATGATCTATGGTGGTTGTGGATTCTATTGATTGTGGCGATTGCTGTTGCAATATATTTCGGAAGAAAATATAGAAAGACCGGCAAGTTCATTTCCCTTCCGGAGAAACCTCAGCCGAAACCTTGGACCGTGGCTCTGGATCGTCTTGAAAACCTCAAGGCAAAGAACCTTTGGGAAAATGGAATGGAGAAAGAATACTTCACCGATCTTACTGATATACTTCGAGACTATCTCGCTCAGCGTTTTGGTATTAATGCTATGGAAATGACTTCAAGGCAGATCATGCAGACACTTGCTGATCAGGCTGATGTAAAGGAAAAACGATCATATGTCAGAAAGATTCTCGATATTGCTGATTTCGTGAAATTTGCAAAGGTTCGTCCTCTCCCCGCCGACAATGTTGAGGCTTTCGATAATGCTGTTAATTTTGTGAAGGAGACTATCCCTTCAGAACCTCAACCTGACAATCAGTCATCTGAAAAGAAAGGAGGTGACCAATGAATTTTCTTCATCCCGGTTTGTTGTGGCTGCTTTTGGTTTTGGTTCCACTGATTGCGTGGTATGTGGTGAAGCAGCATAATGCCAATCCTTCTATTGGAGTTTCTTCTCTTCTTCCTTTCGCGAAATTTGGCAATTCTTGGAAGGTTTGGATCATTCATTTGTGTTTTGCTCTTCGTATGATTTGCATTGCGGCTATCATTGTGGCTCTTGCACGTCCTCAGACGCACGACAGTTTGAAAAATTCACGTGTGCTTGGCACTGATATCATCCTCGCAATGGACATTTCAGGATCAATGTCAGCAACGGATTTTAAGCCTAACCGTTTTGTCGCAGCTAAAGACGTGGCAACATCTTTTGTAAATTCACGCACTAATGATAATATGGGGCTTGTGGTCTTTGCCGGTGAGTCTCTTTCGCTTATGCCTTTGACCAACGACCGAGCAGCTCTCGTCAATGCTATTGCTAATATTGATATGGGCGACCTTAATGATGGAACGGCTATTGGTGATGGCCTCACAAGTGCTATCAATCGTATTTCTCAAGGAAAGGCAAAGTCTAAAAGTATTATTTTGCTCACCGACGGTAGCAACAATGCCGGCGACGTGCCCCCTGTAACTGCCGCTCAGATAGCCAAGCAGAAAGGTATCAAGATTTATACTATTGGTGTTGGCACCAACGGTAAAATGCAGATTCCTGATCCTTATGGATTCTCCACTACCACTCTCGAAACAAAAATTGATGAGACTCTTCTTAAGAATATGGCTAATCTGACTGGTGGTAAATACTTCCGTGCTAAAGATGAGCGTGTACTTAAACATGTCTTTGAAGAAATTGATTCTCTCGAAAAGTCGAGTATAGATGTCAATTCAGTAACGCTTACTGAAGAAAAGTTTATGCCATGGATTTGGCTGGCTTTTGCGGCCCTCGCTCTCTCGCTTTTGCTTCGTTACACAATAATTAGAAGAATACCGTAATGTTTACGTTTGCATATCCAGCTTTTCTCGTTCTTTTGCTCGCAGTGCCTTTAGTGGTATTGCTCTATCTTCTTGCACGTTATGCAAGGAAAAAGAAAATTGCTAAATTTGGCAATCCTGAGGCTTTGAAGGATCTTATGCCGGAGGTTTCTAAATACAAACCTCCATTGAAACTCGCTCTTGAAGTTTCTGCTTTGGCTTTGATAGTCTTTGCTCTTTGCCGTCCTTGGGGAGGAGTTCATTCCACAAAGTCTGAAAAGGAAGGTATAGAGGTAGTGATTGCTGTCGATGTTTCCAACTCTATGCTAGCATCTTCTACTGCAGATAATTCCGGCACGTCGAGAATGCGGGCGGCTAAACTTGTGCTCGAAAAGTTAATTAATCGCCTTGATAATGACCGCGTTGGGCTTATAGTTTATGCTGAAGACGCTTATACTCTCATCCCTGTGACAAGCGACTATGTCTCTGCTAAGATTTTCTTAAATTCGATTGATCCTACGCAGTATGACAATCAGGGCACTAATATTGGCGCTGCTATTGATAGAGCAGTCAAATCTTTTAGCGCTGACGACAATATCGGAAAGTCTATTGTCCTTATCACTGATGCTGAGGAACTCGATGATGAGGCTGGAGCAGTGGAGGCTGCCAAGCAGGCAAAGAAAAATCATATACAGCTTAATGTAGTAGGTGTCGGTTCCCCTACGCCTGTGCGTATTCCCACTAAGTCAGGTCCTATGATTAATCCGGAAACCGGTTTGCCGGTTGAAACTGCTCTTGATGAGAATCTTGCTGCAAAGATTGCGGCTGCCGGTGATGGCATTTATGTTAATGCTTCTAATCCCGATGCTCTCAATGAACTTGAAAAACAAATGGATACTGTAAAGAAATCAGCACTCGAGACAAACGCATATGCTGTTCATGACGAATTGTTCTCTATCTTCGGATGGATTGCACTCCTTCTTCTTATTATTGATGTGTTTATTCTTGACCGAAAAATTCGTTGGCTCGATAAGATCACTTTCTTCAAGAAAGAAACTGCAGTTGTTGTCTTGATCGCTATTTCCGCAGCATGTGCATTTGATGCTTCTGCCACAACCAACCGTAAGGAACGGCGTCTGGTGACTCAAGGTAATGAACTATTCAAAGATGGACATTTCCTCGAGGCTGGTGAGAAATATCAGCAGGCTCTGAAACTTGAACCTGAATCTAAGGAGGCTCTCTACAATCTTGGGCTTACATATATTCGCCGTGCTAATGCGGCTCAATCGGATTCTCTTCGCCAGCAACTTGTGAAAGCCGGTGCTGATGCCATGCAATCAGTAGCTCAATCTGTTAAGGATAAACCCAACCTTGCTGCGGATGCTATATTCAATCTTGGTAATATTGCTTTCAATTCTGAAGATTACGCACAGGCTGTTCAGATGTATAAGCAGTCCTTGCGCATTCGTCCGGAAGACGAAAAAACTCGCCGGAATCTCAGAATAGCTCAGAAGAAGTTAAAAAATCAAGATCAAAATCAAGATCAAGATAAGGATCAAGATCAGAATAAAGACCAAGATAAGGAACAGAATCAAGAGCAGAATCAAGATCAAAATAAAGATCAGAACCAAGACCAAAATCAACAGCAAAATCAGGATCAGAAGCAACAGCAGCAACAACAGCCGGAACTAAATCCACAGGCTGCTGAGCAAATTCTGAAAGCGATGGAGAATAAGGAAAACCAAACTCGCGCCCGCGTCAATAAAAACGGTCAGGAAGCCGCCGGTCGCAGTAAAAATACCAAACGATGGTAATATTCTCAATTCCAAATTCTCAACTCCCAATTAAAGAATAATTCTCAATTATTTGTTTATGACCCATTTTAGAAGACAAATATTCATCCTCATCTTTCTCGCATTCTCAATGGCTGCATATGCCGCAGCCAAATTCCAGCTCTCTGTTTCAACTCAGACTGGAGGAGACGACATTGAGGTGGGGGAGCAGTTCTATGTCTACATGAAACTTGACAATATTGATGCCGAACCTTCTGCCCCGGAAGTCCCGGGTGCTCTTGTCAAGTATTTCACTCTTAGCAGCCAGTCGTCTTCTATGTCAAGTATCAATGGGAAGGTGACGCGTTCTCAATCTCGTACTTATGTCGCTACTTGCACAGCCTCTAAGGAAGGATCGTTTTCGATAGGACCTATCCAGGTTGGTGATGTGAGAAGTAATAAGGCTTCTTATACTATAGTCAAGTCGGGAACCGGTAGTCTCTCAAAACTTCAGCAACGCCAGCAACAGCAGCGTCAGCAACAGCAGTCTGCTCAACAAGGTGCTTATGGCAGAGATCCGGATGATGCTAATCAAGGTCCTAAGTTTATTGGTAAGGGTAATGAGAAGCTGTTCTTGAAGGCTTCCGTTTCCAAATCATCTGCTTATGAGCAGGAAGCTCTTGTGTATACTGTAAAGTTATATTCTTCTTATGCACCTATTAAGTTCATTGGTGCTACAGAAGCGCCTAAATTTGATGGTTTTGTTGTAGAAGAGTCTGATGAGACTTCAAAATCTCTTCACTATGAGACTTACAATGGGCACGAGTATGCTACCGCGATTATTGCTCGTTATATCATCTTCCCTCAGATGACGGGTAAACTTACTATCAAAGGCAATACATATACTGTAAGCACAGATGAACAGGAGTATTACGATGATCCCTATTTCCGTATGCTCACTGTGCGACGTCCTATTCAACTTAATGTAACGCCTAATGATCTGGTTATAGATGTCAAATCTCTCCCCACGCCTCAACCTGCTGATTTCTCCGGCGGTGTGGGACAATTCTCCATCTCTTCTTCACTGTCATCTTCCGATTTAAAGACAAATCAGCCGGCTTCTATCGTTTATGAAGTCAAAGGCAGCGGCAACTTGAAATATATCAAACTCCCTGACCTTAACGATCTTTATCCTAAGCAGCTTGAAGTTTTTAGCCCTACTGCTGAGGTTAATGCTGCAGCCAAGGGTGTGACAGTGAGTGGCAATATAAAATTTGACTATTCTTTTACCCCTCTTGAGATGGGTCAATATCAGATTCCTGAAGTTTCTCTTGTATATTTTGATCCTTCTACCGGAAAATATGAGAAATCAGTGGCTAAAGGTTATACTGTAGAAGTAGACAAAGGCTCTCTATCTGAGAAATCTCAGACTAAGAATAGACTTAAATTTGATGAGTCTCTTATGTCTGTTGGCAGACTGCACAAGGCTTATGCGCCGATTGTATATAAATTTAGTTATTGGCTTTGCTTCATTATCCCGGCTTTGGCTCTTCTGATTATTGTGATCGTATATCGTAGGCATCTCAAGAGTGCTGCTGATATCGTTGGCACTCGCATGCGCAGGGCGGGTAAAGTTGCTGCCAAGCGACTAAAGAAAGCGGCGGCTTGTATGAAGGTTGGTGATAGGGAGCACTTCTATGATGAGATGCTTGTTGCTCTTTGGGGCTACGTTAGTGCAAAACTTAATATCCCTACTTCAGAACTTAATAGGGAGAATGTGGCTCAGCGTCTTGCCGATGCTGGTGCTCCTGAGGATAGTATCAATAGTTTGCTTTCAGTTCTCGACGATTGTGAATTTGCTAAATACGCTCCGGGCTCCGGTGAGAATGAACTCCAACATGTCTATGATCGTGGCACTGAAGTTATCAATTCACTCGAGGATTCGCGCCTCACGCCACAATAATATTATTCAAATAATTACAACCATGAGATCAATATTTTCCCTCATACTTTTCTCTATATTTGTTATATCCGCTTCTGCAGCCCAATCCAACGCTGAGTTGGCAAACTCTCTCTATGAGGCTGGGGATTATAGACAAGCAGCCGAGGCTTATCAATCGATTGTTGACACAGATGGTGCTTCACCGGCTTTATACTATAATTTAGCAAACTCTTATGCTCAAACCGGTGATTTGGGTAACGCTATCCTATATTATTCACGTGCAAATCGTCTCGACCCTTCCAATAAAGAAATTAAAAACAATCTGAACTACTTTGCTTCTAAAGTTGAAGACTCCAATCGTGCTGAATTGAGAGGTAAGAAAATTAGTGTAGTCCCTGATCATGAGACATTCTTTAAGGCGGCTCACCGAGTAATAGCGGAAGAGGTGAAGTCTGATACTTGGGCGGTTCTTGCTGCTGCAAGTTTCATATTATTCCTTGCTGGTGTTGCGGTATATCTCTTTTGTAGTAATGTGCTCCTTCGAAAGACAGGATTCTTTGGTGGAATTGCTCTTTTCTTTACATCTATCATGTTTGTGATATTCGCAAGTATGAGTGCTTCCTTCTTCAATTCTCACGATCAAGCCGTATTGATGGCATATAAAACTCCTCTTCTCATTGAACCCTCTTCAGACTCAAAGGCTGCTACAAATCAACTCTGTCAAGGCTCCCGTTTTGAGATCATAGCAGAAGAGACAAATGTAGAAGGAATCCCGACATGGTATAAGGTTCGTCTTAACGCTGATATAGAAGGTTGGCTCCGTGCATCCGATATCGCCATCATTTGATCTTTACTATAAGTAAAAATGTAACCCATTGATATCCTCATATTTGCCCATTTT
>CAMWQF010000063.1 GCA_947176285.1 uncultured Porphyromonadaceae bacterium | reverse complement strand
CAGTAAAGCGGATCTATCAACTGACTCTCTCATGGTAGTCTTCCGGAACAACTATCCTATAAATCATTGGCTGTCTCCTGACAATCTCATTCATTGCTTCTGCAATTATTTCATCATTTACTTCTTCACTTGCAAGATCGTTTGTTGCAGCATTTCGAGCAAGAAGTGAACAGCAATTGTGACCAAGAATAAGATCCAACTTCATCCAATATGCAAAATCTGTAAAAGGATTTATTGGATTATCATAAGTCGTTAAAGCAAACTCTTTCATTGTCTCCTCCTTTCCTAAGCTGCACTTTTCAATATTTGAGAAATAACCGAAGCCGAAACTCCAAACTTATCAGCGATTTGCTTTTGTGTATACATTCCCGAATTTCCCATAGAACGAATCATGTTTAACTGAAAAGTTGTTAATGAATCTTTGGAATTGGACGAATCTCTTGGTGTAGCCCTTTGCTTTAAAGCATCCAAATTTGAATTATTAACTATTCTGGTTAGACGATCCGTGGAAATAGCATTTGCTTGTATAGCGTCCCATTCTTTGTCAGTTATATTAATTGGCTCTTTCCCAGCCCCTACCAAAGCACGAGCTCTTGTCATGGCAAGATTCTTTTCCCTCTGCCGATGCTCTCTGTCCATCTCTGGATTGCTTGCTAAACGCTCTGAGAACATAGCATTTGCCATAACAGTGGCTATCTGTTCTCTGGGGTTATTCATTTCGGCAGTCCTAAGTTTGGAAAGAAGGGACTCTACCTCTGTGGCATAGGTCTTCTTAGCCTCCTGGTCGACCGGGGTAGCTCTTATAGACCGGTATTCTTTTCTCGCTTCTTCCCCCATTCGCTTTAATTCGTTGGCATAATTAGCATACGCCATCTCCTTAGGATTGTTCCGATCTCGAACTAACTCTGTGGCATCATCTGTAAGATTCATGCGGTATTCTTCCATTTGACGGGGTTTATTGGTCACTCGATACACCTTTCTTCCAGAATTGTAGAGTTGTAATTCATCTGGAGTCATATCGGCCGGATCGTCTATCTTTACCTTAATCTTATTCCCAGTAGGGTGGTATATTTTTTTTCCTTCCTTCCACATTTCATACTCTTCTGGAGTCATATCGGTTACTCTATTTACTTCTTTCCGTTCGTCAATTCGAACCTTTGAAGAAGCCTTGGATAAAATGGTGGAGGCTCCAGCTGGCTGACCGGTCTTGGGGTTGGTTCCCTGATATTCTCGTTTAAGATCATTGATCTTATAGTCTCTTGCACTCTGTTGATAGTCCAGATGATGTTTCTTTGCGTCTATTACAACCATAGAGTGCTTAACGGCTCTTGCAATCTCATCGAAATCTGCACCGCCAACGGTCATATCATTTATGAGATTTGTAACTTTTCCCATCTCGATTTCCATAGTCTGCTGAGTAACTTTAGGAGCATCATCTGGAAGTTTATACAAAGCTTTGTTGTCGAAATTCTTCAATGAATCAAGATAAGGACGAGACTTAACATTTAAATTGTTTGAGGCAATGGGTATTACCAAAGCAGTATCCCCATCAAAATCTGCACCTGACAATTGTTCGGCAACTTCTGGGTTAATACCAACCGCATCCATAGCTCCTTCCATTATAGATTTTGCAGGCTTCGAATTGTTATTAACTCTAAGAATCGGAATTTCAAATATTCCTCCATGCGGATATCTTACCAAAGCTACCGTATCACCATTGTCATAATTTGGCGCATAAATCTCGTCCTTCTTCAAGTCCGGAACGGGTAATAAAACCTGAAACGCCTGGTTCTTGAAACCCTGAACCGACAATTCAACAGCAGTGGCATCGCAATCATCTGCGAACGTTCCAAGAAGTTTCTTCTTAACGACAGGGTTTGTAAGGTTCATGATTTCCTCAAACTCTTCTCGCTTTGATTGGATCGACGCATCTATCTGCTGGTGTATAAGATTGATTGGTTGCTTTGATAAAAACTGACTTGCCAAATTTCTTGACCAACTGTCCCAATCGCCCTCGTCTCGAAGTTTGTTTATCGGGGATAATTTTTCATTTCCATTTTCGTCAATATAATGCCTCTGGCCACCAGGCATTATCACACCGTCGACTTCTTTTGGCGCTTTAATCAGTGCCCCGAAAGGATTTTCTTGGTCAACTTCTCCTGTTTCTTTATTGACTTTCATCCTCTTTAAAACTTCTTTTCCGCTCCAAGTATCATTCTCTGGATTGTAGACAGCATTTTTATCAATTGCAGGAACTCCTCTTTTTTTGTTAGTGTTGTAAACTACATCGTACCCGTCAGGTATATCATCTGAATAAATGGCCATTCCTTTCATATAGTTTGTGCCATCAACAGCTATTCTTACCTGAGCATACAACGATCCGTCAAGAGATAAATCTTCAACACCCTTTCGTAACTCGATCACACCATCTTTGAGAGTACCACCATCTTCTGCATATCTTATATACACCCTTTTTGAATCCAAACTCTCAGGAAACTCAGGAGTCCACCAGGTCTTACCTTCATCCGGGGTAAATGTTTGAATTGGCTGAACATTGAACCGGTTCTTATAAATTTCAGATCTGGTTGTCCCGGGAGGAGCCAAAGCGGTTATGGTCATCATTTTCCCCGTACCGGGTTCCTCCACCTGAAACCAGCCTTTAACGTACCCCTCTTCCTCAAGCATCGAAACAGCAACATCCTTAGTGTATTGGGTGCAGCCAAGATAATGTTCAGCATGTTTACTTATATTGATCATGCCTTTCTTATCAATTGCTGCTTTCAGCATGTTGGCAGTCTCCGTATACCGATCCAAACGTTCTTCCATAACCGGCTTCAACCAACCACGAACTGTTCCCTCAGAAACATCCATCATCCTTCCGACTTCAGAATAATTACCATACTTGTCATACAGCTCTTTTGCTCTGAAAACTTGCCCTTTCTTTATATCATTTTTGGCTATGGTTATTCTGGCTCGTAACTGGGTAGTGGTAGCCTTGTCCCCTATGAGCATCTTCGCGATTTGGTTCTCCGTCAACCCTTTTTCCTTCAATTTGTCGATTTCAGATAAAAAATCAAACTGATGCTGAAAAGGGTTCGCTCCGGTTCCCCACCCATATCGGCCGGATCCTCTTCCTGGGGGATTTTCATCATGAGCCACCCCCGAATGAATTAAACTCATCACACTTTCCCTCCAATTCTTCTAAGATTCTGCTATATCTTTTTATTTTATCCATAACGGGAAGAATATCATCAATTTCTCGATGCTCTACTAAAACCTCATCATTTTGATATATGCGAAGCTCAATTTCCTTGGTGTTTCTAAATTCGTAGTCGGTATAACACAAAAAGAATAAGGCTGCATATATTTCTAACTGTAAGAACGAAGCTCTTGTTTTTCCCGTTTTAAGATCATGGATTCGAAGAATTCCCGGATCCTCTTCGTAACTAATGCAATCAGTAGTTCCGTAACAGAATTTTGAATAGTATAATTTTTCTTCCGGTCGCATCTTGAAGTAAATAGCGTCATTGACATACATATTCAAAGTCCTATTTTCAGAAGGAAGATGAACTTTCATTTTTATAAGATTGCATGCTAAAGCATGAAGGGCAGTTCCTCTCGCTGCTGCCAGTTTACTTACATATGACTGAACCAGTTTTTCATCATCGTAATTAAACCAGGAATGCGTAGATGGACTTAAGAAGGCATGATCGCCGTCCCTAAAAGACCTCGAAAAATCTTTCCAAATCATTTTAATCTCCTTCTACATAATATGGACAATCATCGCATTCGGAAGTTCCGTTTCCACCAATGCACATTCCGAAAACGGCATCACCTCCATATTCTCGCTTGGTATAGCATGAATCATAACACATGCGAGCATACAGAGATTCCATATAACCAGAAATATTAGCAAAATTTCCCGTCAACATAATCAAAACCTATTCTCTCAAAAAAATCAAACTGTATAATATATCACCGTGATCTTTCCGCATTTTGGACACACATAATACACATCGTATGTGTCTGTTACTGAAAGAACTTTATATTGATGTTTGCAAAAGAACTGATTAATTATATTTATCCAATTTTGGATCTTTGTTAAAATACTCATTCAACGCCTCCATTACATCTTCCCTGTTCTCAGGAAAAATAAATGACGAGAAACCCATTTTATTCAACCGTTCAACATATAAGTCCTGATTCGGTCTATGCGCTGCTTCTTTGGACCGCTTAACTTCTAATGTTGCCCACATGTTTTTGAACAAAATTAGAAGATCAGGAAATCCCTGATAATCGCTAGGATCATTTTTCTTAACAATACACCCAGGGAATCGATTTTTCAACTCGTTTTTGATCTGCTTCTGAAAATCGGATTCTTTCATAAAGAACCTCCTAAAAAATAATAACGAGAAGAATGCTTAAGTTTTCGATCCTAAGTCATTGGACACATGTCATTACCACATGCGTATCGATTCCTGTTTATCCTGTCACAGGCACCTGATATTTCTATCGGCCGGTCAAACGCCCTTTATCCTTCCCTATATAAGGGTAAGATTTTTTCACGAATTATTGTTCATAGAAATCGGTAGATTGACCGGGGTTCTATCGCAATCATACGCAAATGTCGCAATAAGTTGTTTCTTTACAACAAAATCAGTTAGATCAGGAAATCCCTGATTATCCAAATTACCGGAAAAACCATCCCAATCTTTCCAATTATTCTCACAAAAATCACACATGTTCTACCTCCATACAAACGAACTCTCATTAAATTTTCTTTTTTGTCTCAATGCTTGATGAATCGCCAAGTCAATCGGCGAATTGGATCTCAAATGATAATAATACAAAGTATGAAACGGCGTGTTGATCCGGTCGATTCTTCCAGATGCTTGTTCCACAATCCGATAAGAATAATTTTGACTGTAAAATATAATTGTATCGGTAGTTATACAATTCCAAGCTTCACACCCAGCACTATATTGAACAAGGTAAACCCAACCGTCCTTACACTTTGGAACATCTTCATGTTTTTGACCATTCCATTCTTTGTAAACATAATTGATAGAATCCAAATAGCTTCTAAGAAGGTCGAGTTCATATTTGAAATTATAGAATATGATCACATATTTCTTTTCTTTCAAAATCTTATCAACTTCTAATATGCGACTTGGATCTGAATTTACAACTTTTCTCAAAAGATAGCACCATTTTCCAGATTCTTCAATCGGTTCATTTTCATAAGGATTCCAGTGATCCACATAAACCTTTCGAAACAGTGTTTTGTCATAACCAACTTTTACAGGAATAACATCTCGAACTGTTGTTCTTCGATCTTTCAACAAAACAAGTATTTTATCTCGATATTTGATCAGCAGTTTTTCGTTAATATACCTCTCGATCCTTGGATATTTTGAGTATCTGCTAAACATGCAGTGCATGCTGTTAAATTCGGTTTTATTTCTGTAAAATCCGTTCGCTACAAAAACTGGGATATAATCTTTCCATTGATCCCCTGGAGTTGCACTTAATAGAATCCATTCGTTCTTCCTTGTTATATCGAGAAATGCTCTAACCCAGGCTCCAGATCCAACAACTCTCTGTTCATCAAAAATAAAAAAGGCGTTGGTAACTTTCTGATACTTTTTTATGTTATTCCAGCTGTCTATAACAACCTGCACGCCATATGCATTTGCCAAGATATCTTGATCCGGGTATAAACAAAAATTACCGCACTCCTCTTCCCATTCATGAGAATCTCTTTTTCTAGCAGTTGTTATGATATATAAATCCCTAGGTGTCTCCATCGGTTCAAATCTAGAATGGTAAAACGGTAAAACTTCTCCAAATTGATCATCTATAACTCCTATATCGCCTTTGCATACTTTGAAAAGATAGTATCCAAGAGCAGTTCTCGATTTTCCAGATCCAACCCCACCACAAAGAATCGATCCATTTTTTAAGTTATTGATCGCCTTGAGTTGCTCCGCTGACAATTCAACTGCCATTTACTTCCCTCCTCATAAGATCTTCGATAATGTCAATTAAAAGGTTTTGATATTGTATTACGGGATGATCTTTTTGATCTGGGGCATATTCGGACGCCATTTCTAAAGAATGTTGTCGCAAAGAATCAATAAAACTAGAAACGGAAAGATTTTCCTTTTCAAGGGAATTCGCTTTTTGTACATAAGTTCGCGATTCAATCTTACAAGTCATTGGATGTATCGGCGGCATATAACCCATACGATTCATAATCCCATTACACATTTGATTATCAAGTTCTCGAATACTGTTTTGTATTTGGTAGTCCAATGATTGACATGATGAATTGCATAAAGCTGATAATTGAAAAAGTGGAGGAGACGGTAAAATCATAGGAATAGGTGGGATCGAACATATATTAACACTTGGTCCAAATTCTGGAAATATGCCAATTCTATCTATATTATTCTGCATAATATAAACCTCCTAAAAAAAAATAAGAGGGAGCGGTTAAACTCCCTCCTTGGAAAAGATCGGATTATTCGTTTGTTTCGGAACTGTTTGCGACATTAAGCATGTTTTCAGCGATTTCTTTGATACCGGATATGTCCCACCTTGTACTGATTCTAGCCAAATCCGGGTGAGGTGTACTAAATATAGCCATTCCAACTTTACCGTCATCGCCAACAGTTCCTTCTATCTGGAATGTGGCTCCAAGGTCTCTTTTTAACAGCCACTCATGATACTTCTCCCGGATGACATAAGCTGCCATCATAGATGCACCTCCGATAACACCGCCAATTGCCATGTTAATTCCGTCCCGATGTTCCTCGACAAAACCCTTAACCTTCTCCTTTCCTTCTTCGATTCTTTCACCAAATGTTTTCTTCATACCCATTTTGAGTACCTCCTTTATTTTTTATTTGGTTTCCATATAAGAACAAGATTTTTTCGCTATGCTACCATCGGATGATTCATGTATCGATCAAACGGAACTTCCTCTTCTGAAAAACCGTCTGGGACTTTTACAAAATCGATAAATCGTTTTTCATCGGAAACGAACATTTCGAAGTCGCCATACTCAGATATGGTTTCCACCGCCTCGTCCACGAGATGATTGTAATAACTCCGATCAATCTTATCCTCTAATTCAAGTGATTGTACCATATCCGACTCCATCCAACGATACGCTTCATCACCCTTTCCAGGTTTCTTGGTTCCAGTAACTGCCGAAAACTTATTATCTCCAGCCTCTCGTAATAGCAATCCTCCTCCAACTCCCGAAACTACAGGACAAAATAACCCAACCTTTCCCACAAATCTTCGATCATGGCAACTTGGCGGATCATCATTCTCAATAGTGTTTCTATTTTCATCAAATGGTAAACACAAAGATTCATTAAAATCCAAGTACATACAAGTACTCACAGACTTTGTCTCACACAAATCCCAGAATTCAAGCTTCTCCTTACTAAACAAAGTTTTAAATACATAAGGAATTTGGAACTGAGTCCCTGTCGCTGTCCATTCCAGTGGATGCTTCTTATTCTTTCCCGGAACATATCCGTATAAATTATTACAAGTTTCTTCTGAGGCATACTTGGCAATATATACGGCATCATTCACAAGACATATACGATCATAAGTCGCTTCATGCTCAAATGTGTAGCCATACTCTTTTCCGTAATTCATTACAAATTGAATGATCTCTGGTGTAGCATTGGCTATTTTAATCGAATCGGTCTTAATGTGAACAACCTGATATCCCCTCTTGGTAACTTCCTCCTCTAAATTGATCATGAACAATGCACCATACTTGGCAACGATATTGTCTTTATTTCTGGGATCTCTCAACTTGTTGGGGAAGCCTGCTGATGTTAAACCATACACAGAATTGATAGCCGTCTTTAAGGCATCAGCAACTTTGGCCCAACCGGACTGATCATTCAAATATTTGTGAAGTTCTTTCGGTAGCAAAGCTTTCGCCAGCTCGACGTCACCGTGTTTAATAGCAACTCGACCTTCCACAATTGCCTCTAGACGCTTGGTATACATCTCTCCAAATATCTTTAGACGAATGGCACTATGAGGATGCATGGAAGCTACATCCAAAACAGCAACCATATAATATATTCCGGGATTTCCAAGAACATATCCACCTTCTCCAGGATCTTTTCCTTTGTAGATACTTTTTCCTTTAACAATCTTGGCATCTTTATCATATCGATTTGGATCAATTCCATACGGATTAAACTCATAACCCGGAAAGATGGTGCTAAGATCCGTATAAATGAACTTATCCCAGGGATTGCGATCTTTTCCAATTATGATCCTGGTAGTTAAGCTATTGGTGGTGTCATTTACAGTCATGCCAGCCCACTCAGCAAGAATCATACGGGCCAAGAAATCGTCCTGAGTAGCCTCCCAAACCTTCTCCGTGGCAAATACATCGTTCTTACAATAATCAGCCACTTCTTCCCAGAATTCTTTCGGAACTTCTTCATCCCATCGGAAACGACATTCCTTATGAAGAATATGTAACTTTATTTCCCATTTTTTCAGACTCATCTTATTTTGAGCGGACATATAATCATAAATATCCGTATAAGACAAGTTGTACGCTTCCCCGAAGAATGCATCCTTATCCTGATCAACAATAATCCTTTGACTGAGATTGTACAATTGTTTTTCAGAATACCCCATAATTCGAGCATATAAAATATGGTTGTCATACCTTCGATTATTAAAACCAACCAATTTAAACTTTGTAAGTTCCTCTACATCTTCCGGCTTCGGATTGATCAGGGATATAATCGGATTTCCCTCACCCATTCGTTTGAAGCACACCACAAACAAATTTGGAAAAACTTCCACATCAAAAAACACTATGGGAACATCTTCCTTATATTTCTCTTCATTCTCGCTTGGCTCTTCGGATTTGAACTTCATTTTGCACATCAAGGTCATACAATAATCTGCATTATGAGTACTATTCATGGCAAACTTTTGGATAGCAGACCTCATATCGGTAACGTCATATTTTAAACCAGAATCATAAGCCTGATTCAAAATTGTGTTAATGAAGTCCATAGAAGGCTTTGTGTTTGCATGAATCTCTTTTCGCAAATTCCGACCTATAAGATCCCGCAATCCCTTCTCACTTTGTATGGTTGTAACTTTTAACACAGATGAACTCCTTTCTTTTAAAGGTAGACCAGAAGATATGTGGGCAATCGGGATTCCATTACATTTTGATAGCATTCTTCGCAATGAACTATTTCCAGTATAAACTTTGATCTCGATATTTTCATCAAACACTCGACTCAGTTCCTTTGGATCTCCATCATACCAATAATGCAAATGAATACCACAACCGCTCTTACTAAACTCGGAGTAGGTCTGAGGCCACCTAGAAGCTGCTTCCAAATTTAGTTTCCCGCTCTTCTCGCCATTTTCATCTTTTAAGTCAAAATCAATAACTATTAACTTTTCCGGAACCTGCACATAATGTAATTTGGTAGTATCAAGACTACTCAACCGAGTTTTAACCTTGATCCAGCTGACATTTGGCGTTCCGCCCGTCTTAGCATATTGAGCAGGGTAATCTTTCAAAACCTCGTCCAATATAGATTCCCTTTCCTCCATTTCCAACCACTCTGGAATCTCAAACCCATTTTCATCAGAAGGTCCTTCCGCAGCCACTTCTTCTGGGGTTGACGACTTATATCGGAACTTATCATGAAGAAATCCAATGTATACAGACCTATGTCCATTATGTCGATCCTTGAACTCTGCAAAATAATTCATAAGTTCATTTTTGAACACCATTTTCGACATGGGGTATGGAACTCTTGCTTCATCACAATATTCCTTATATCTTGTCCATGCTGTGGATAAACTTAGACCATCTTCTTCATTTAGATCAGAGAATAGGTCATAATTATCCTCAATGAAATTATAAAAGTTATTGGTCTGCTCCATCATGGATGTCGGGATATAGTCATTATAATAATTCGCCCCCAACTCCTTGAAAACTTGATAACAATGATACGCAATTCCGGGATATTCAAAAGTTATCTTTTTGAGCAAAATATCATACTCGCTCTTTGGGAGGCGTCTTCCACTTGGTATAACATCAATAAGACGTCTTATAATTCCTGATTTTGAGTCGGTGATTCTTACTGGTTTGTTGGTACCTATAAACAAAAAACTGTTGAAACGGTTGGAATAAGTTGGTTTGAACTTCTCGTTTACAGAGATCTTGTCGTGAGACACAATGGCATTTAGCTTGGTGTTGTCTTCGATTCGACTTAAATCCCCCTCATGATCAATGGCTATAAGAGGATTGTCTTTAAAGGACTCCAAAGCAAATACGTTATTGGCATTACCCAAAGCCTTTGATTCGAAGGTCCCATAATAACCAGGAAACATGTCCTGAATGATATTGAGCACTGTGGACTTACCCGTTCCAGGACCGCCATATAGCACCATAAACTTTTGAATGTTTTTTGACTCTCCGGAAATGATTGCTCCAATCGCCCACTCTAATTTTTGTCTCTCGCTCGTATCGTATAAAGTATCCATCAATTGATTATAAGCATCGATCTTTCCGGATTTCAAAGGGTAAGGTAATGTCCTCGTCATATAATCTGTCTTCAAAATCTTGTCGTTAGAGAACGCAATGGTCGAATCCAATTCATGAAAATTATCAGGAAGGGACTTGCAATACTTCTGCCATTCGTTCCATTTATTTGAAGAAAAGTTTTCAAGAAACCGAACATCTACATGAGTCAACTGCTTTTCCGCTATGTATTCTTGTATGGCATTATCGACTACTTCCTGAATGTGATTTTCATCCTTAGACCAGAAGCCGTTTACTTCATCCCAAAATGCGTAGAAAGATCGACCTCGGATCATTAGATCTTTTGACTTCCTGATGATAAATTCTGGATAGACTTTGACAGATCTTTTTCCTTCTTCCGTACATATCTTTACAAAATCTAACAAAATTGCTTTTTCACCTCCCGATGTCACTTTGTCACTTTTTTTGCCATATTACTATATAATAAAACACTAGTTTTTTTAATTTT
>CAMWQF010000062.1 GCA_947176285.1 uncultured Porphyromonadaceae bacterium | reverse complement strand
GCTGTATACATAATATATAAATTTTAAATAGTTATTAATTTCATATTTTTGAGATGTTTCATAAATAAGACAATTCCCATTATCAAAAAGTGACATGAATCTCATTTTTTTTAAGGATCTAAGAGCCCATCTCAAATTTTTATGAGATGGGCTCCTTAATTCTGAGGTATTTGCTCACTTAAAGGTCTTATCTTGATAAAGTCATGAAAAGTTTTTATTGATGATGCTCTTCTCAGGAATTCCGCAAAGATCTCAAGCCACTGTAACCATAACTTCATAAATTGAAAATATAAAGGCTCGTATACAAATTGAAGTAGGCGAACCTTATTTTTTTATTGAATATTTATTTATAAGGTAATGAAGGCAATGGTACTTTTCTCTAATTGTCAAATTTTCAGCTATTATTGGCAATCGTTCTTTCTTCAAATGATGCTTCCAGAATAAAGTTGCTCTAAAGGGAAAATTAAATCCCAGTTCTTCCCCCAGACAATATTCCCGTTCTCGATTGAAAATTTTCTGAAGCGTTTAGGATCAAGATACTTATTATACTGAGGATGTGGATGACGACGTATAAAGTCTCCTATATCTATTTTTTGTTGTTTATGGTCACTGAAATAGATCAGGATTTGAAGATCCCCTATATCTTCCGCTTTAACTATATGGATATTTTGAGACATATCGGTTTATATTTTTTTTGTAATATTTGTACTCCTAACAGCCTTTTTCATTACGAAAAACTTGACCCATTTATCAATAATATTTTTATGGTATTTCTCAATAAATTCTGAGGCAGTGCGTTGATCCTTAAGAGAAAGCGGGTAAACTCCGTGTTTTTCTCGAATTCGTAATTCAGTTAGTTTCCCATCCATCATAATCAATTCGAAAATACTTTCTTTTCCACCATGCTGAACATGAACATGTATTGGTTCATGTTCATTGGAGTAGAAATAGAATATGAATCCGAAGTATTCAAATATTTTAGGCATATTTCATATGTTTTTTCAATATGCAAAGATAATAATAAATATCTGTATTTGCAACTTGTATCCCAAATGTGTCTAAACCCCAGTGAACTTATGGGGCGGTATATCGGAAATGAAAAAAAGTTGAATTTTATGTTGTAGAACATGTTTTTGATAATTTTGTGCGAATTTTTGAGGATGAAATGTCAAAATGTAGGTCAAATTATATGTTATGCAACATATTTATGACATTTTGTCAAATATTATTTGGATGGATAGATTTTTTGCCTTATCTTTGCATTCAGAATCTAAACAATCTTTTTACCTTAAGATTTTTTACCTGTAGAAACTCATAAATTGGGTCCGGCCGTGAAGGTTAGACCCTTTTTGCTTTTGTGCACTCAAATTGTTTCACACAGACTCCTCATATGAGAAGAGTGCTCATGACAAAAGAGCGCAAGGGATATTTTCGAATCCTGAAAAAATTCAAAATTCAAAATTATTTCGTAAATTTGCACCATAAAAACAACTCTTATGCTTAACGACAATTTTGACAGAGATCATCTTTGGCATCCATATACATCAACACATGATCCACTGCCTACCTATAAAGTAGATCATGCAGACGGTGCTATTATCACACTCGAAGATGGACGTGAATTGATCGACGGTATGTCATCATGGTGGTGTGTCATCCATGGCTACAATCATCCTGTGCTTAATGAAGCTATTGAAAATCAGATAGCAAAGATGAGCCATGTAATGTTTGGAGGCTTGACTCATCAACCTGCCATAGAACTTGGTAAACTGCTTCTTGACATACTTCCACCTTCAATGAACCGAATTTTCTATGCTGATTCAGGTTCTGTAGCAACCGAAGTGGCAATGAAAATGGCAGTGCAAGCTCAAAATGATCCCAAACGAACCAATTTCGCGACGATAAAGAGCGGTTATCATGGCGACACATGGAATGCAATGTCGGTATGTGACCCTGTCACAGGAATGCATGGAGCCTTCGGTCCGGCTCTACCCGTCCGATTCTTTGCGGATGCTCCACAATGCGGATTTCATGAAGAATGGAATCCACAGGATTTTGATTCAATGCGTGGTCTATTGGATGAGCATGGCGATACGATTGCCGCGGTTATCCTTGAACCTATTGTGCAAGGTGCCGGTGGCATGCGTTTCTATCATCCTCAATATCTCCGAGAACTTCGAAAAGAATGCGATGCACGTGGAATATTGCTCATATTCGATGAAATTGCAACAGGGTTTGGCAGAACCGGAAAACTTTTTGCGTGGGAGCATGACGGTGTGGAACCTGATATAATGTTGATAGGCAAGGCTCTTACAGGTGGTTATATGACATTCTCTGCCGTTGCCACATCAGAGAAAGTTGCCGAGATGATCTCATCGAGTGAAGCAGGATGCATAATGCACGGTCCTACTTTTATGGGTAATCCATTGGCATGTGCTGTCGCGCTTGCAAGCACACGATTGCTTCTGGAGAGTCCATGGCAAGAACGCATTAAGGAAATAGAGTCTATACTGAAAGAAGAACTTTCTCCTGCTGCAACTTTGCCGTTTGTCAAGGAAGTCAGGGTGTTGGGTGGCATTGGCGTGATAGAGTTGCACGAATACATCACTTGGCTTGGAGAATTTCAAAAGATGTGTGTAGATGAAGGTGTGTGGATTCGTCCCTTTGCACACAACGCCTACCTGATGCCTCCATATCTTGCAGTTTCCGACGATCAGGTGCGTACACTTGCCCGTAAACTCATCAAAATATTGCGGAAAATCCACAACTATTGAGAAGCGGAACTTGTTTTCAAGATATAATGCATGATAAAATAACAACCTTCAATTATGCATTCTGAATTATGAATTAAGTTTATATGGAAAATAAAGAAGAAAAAAACAACATAGAAGAAAAAACAGCAGAAGAATTGCGCATTACGGAGAAAGCAATAGAAATGCTCCGTACAGTTTTTGACCCGGAAATCCCAGTCAATGTCTATGATCTTGGCTTAATTTATAAGATTGATTATGAAGTTGACTCAAAGACCCTTCATGTCGATATGACTCTTACTGCCCCAAGTTGTCCGGCTGCCGATTTTATCCTTGAGGATGTACGTCAGAAACTTGTCAGCATCAAGGGTCCCGAGAAAGTGGATCTCCGTCTTGTCTTTGATCCGGTCTGGGATCAGTCGATGATGTCGGAAGAGGCAAAACTCGAACTTGGTTTCCTGTGAAAACATATTTCCTGAGCGACTTGCACCTTGGTGCCCCTTATTTCCCTGATTCTCATGAGTCGGAGAAGCGTGTCGTGTCGTTTCTTGATTCAATTAAACATGATGCTGAATCTATCTATCTGCTTGGGGATATTCTCGATTATTGGTATGAATATAGATATGTAGTGCCTCGTGGTTTTGTGCGTTTCTTCGGAAAACTTGCTGAACTTTCCGACTCAGGTATTAAGATAACATGGCTTATTGGCAACCATGACATCTGGATTTTTGATTATCTTCCTAATGAATTAGGGATTCGTGTGATAGATGGAAGTCTTGTTGAAAATATTTACGGTAAAAATGTTTTCATGGCACATGGAGATGGAGTAGGGGAGCATCCGTGGAGCTTCCGTTTTATCCGCTCTATGTTTCGTTCGAAAGTATGCCAGTTTTTTTATTCAGCCATTCATCCCCGTTGGACAGTGCCATTCGCCTATAAATGGAGTCATCATAGTCGTGAAACCGGTCGCGAAGCAGGGCAAGAATGGCATCCGCTGTTAGACCAACTCGAATCGTTCTCACGTAAATATCTCCAAGAGCATCCCGACATAAATCACTTCATCTACGGTCATCTCCATATCTTGAAGCAACTGAACCTCAGCGATTCTTGTGACCTGACTGTCCTCGGTGAATGGATAAAGACTTATTCATACGCCACTCTAACCCCCGACGGCTCCCTCACCTTACACATTTATAATAAATAACATTCTCTGTCTCCTGCATACTCAAAGACAAAAGCAAACCAAGACCAAAGCATAAGAACGTAAGCAAGCATGCTCCGCATGCGCCCCTCCAAGTCAAAAGCAAACCTTAATTATTTCTAAAACTCTGACCAAATCCTCTTTCGTCAAATCAGCTGATAGCGACAATCTAAGCCTCTCAGTTCCGGCAGCAACTGTTGGCCTGCGTATGGGCAACGCATCAATCCCAGCCTCTCTCAGTTTCTGTGCCATCTCAATAGCTCGAGAAGCGCTCCCGGCATGAATAGGTATTATCTGGCTCCGGCTTTGACATCTCATTCCGGTAATGGCTTCAACTTCGTTTCTGAACCATTCTGATAACTCTTTCAAATACAGGCGTTCTTCCGACATACCAACAAGTTTCTCAATCATCAGCATATCCCATGCAGCGACAGAAGGAGGCAGAGCTGTTGAAAATATAAAACTCCTCGAGCAGTTGATAAAAAATGAATGCAACGTCTCTGAAGTGGCTATAAAAGCTCCATATCCTGCAGCCGCTTTCCCAAGAGTCACAACAAGAACATCAATTTCCGGCAACAACCCAAGTTCCTCAGCCAATCCAAGTCCATTTTCTCCAAAAACTCCAAAAGCGTGTGCCTCATCCACGTACAGTAATACGTTGGGATACTCTTTTTTTATCTCAACGAGTTCCTTGAGTGGTGCCAAGTCCCCATCCATGCTGTAGACAGATTCAACGGCTACGACGATATTCTTATATAGAGATGCTTTCTTTTCAAGGATTTTTCGAAGCATAGCCATGTCATTATGGGCAAATCGGGCAGTGTCGCCATGTCCAAGCCTGATACCATCTATCATGGAGGCATGTATAAGTTTATCGCTGATTATTAGAGTGCCTGGAACAGACATTGCTGACAATGCACCGGTGTTGGCATGGTAGCCGGAATTAAGAAGAAGGATTTTTTTATTGTATAAGCTTTCAAGCATTTTTTCAAAGGCATTGTGTTCGTTTTGATGTCTTTGAAGGAGCCTTGAAGCGGAAGCAGACATGAGTGGAGTGCCAAACCTATCTTGATACTCTTTGATGAATTCTAAGTGTCTTGTAGCAAGCGACATGTAATCATTGCTTATGAGATCAAGCCCCCCTAAACCCTCGGGAATATTTCTAAGACGGCATTCTTCTTCCAGAGTCTTAAGTGTATTTTCGTAAATCGACATTTCGGTCAGTCTAATTCTTTTGATTTTCGGATAAATCCCTTTCTCGTTCAGTGCGGAGTCGTTCGCGTTTTTTCAAAAATACTACCAGCGCTATCAAAACTGCAGTTTCAGCGGCGATCGTGCCCCAAAATCTAAGAGTTTCCCCCGATCGAAGCAAATCAAGACCGAAATATACTGTCATGAATACAAAATAAATTGCGAGTAAGGTAGGCAGCCAGATATATTTATATTTTCTCATCGGTAGTAACATTCAAGGATTGTTCGTCATCTGCAATTTCATAGGGACATTTATCCGGTTCAAAATTCCCTTCATTAAGATAAGAATATATCTTTGTGCATGCGTATGCATCAAGGGCGGCATAATGTTGTTGCGATTCCGAAAGTTGTTCCGTTTCCCAATTCGAGAGTCTTTGAGCCTTAGATAATCTTTTGCCAAACAATATGCCATAAAGTTTAGTAAGGCTTTTGTCTATGATATTCCATTGGGTCACATATGTTTGCAATTCGATAAAACCATTGGGCTCAAACTCATAAGTTTTATGAAGATTGCGGAAGTCATCATGGATAGAAAGTCCCACCTTGGTTTTCTCAGGGTCTTCAAGAAGATCTTTGAGCGAATCCGGCATGCCGATTTTATTGAGCCTGAATAGGTAGCAGGTATCAAGACAAGATAGTTGCAGAAGAGCCACATCATAGTTTTGCCCCTTCTTGAATGAAGGGCGCGTTTCAGTGTCAAATCCTATCAAATTTGCTTTACGCAGTTCTTCCACTGCGCTGTCGGCAGCCATAGGTGTGTCTACCACAACTATAGTTCCTGAGAAATGTGCCGGAGGGAGGTCTGCAAGTTGCTGTTTTGATATTGATATATTCATTATATGATGTATGGTTCTCTCTAAGAAACTGTTCAAAAGTTGAAAAACGTTGCAAAGATACAATTTTTTTTTGACTTCTTCAAGAATTTTATTAACTTTGCATCTGAATTGGAGTGTTAAAACTCTCAATTATCACGGTATCCACAATGATACATAAGACTATAAACTGAATATTAACTCAAACCAATGTAATTATGAAGACATTCCAAAAAGCTCTTCTGGTGGCACTTGTAGCCATCTTCTCATTCGGATATGCCTCAGCAGATTTCCGTTTCGGTGTTAAGGCAGGTGCCAATTTCAACAATGTTGATGTCATGAAGATAATTAATCGTGAAGAAGCTGGTCAGCTTGTTGAAAGTCTGGTAAAAGATAAGAGTAATCAAGCTGGTTGGATGGCTGGTGTGATGGCTGAATTCACAATTCCTATCGTAAATATCGGTGCTGATGTTTCAATTCTTTATGCTCGCATGAATGTAGAGAATAACGCAGCCTATGAAAATAAGAATTTCATTGATGTGCCTCTTAATCTTAAATGGAAAATTGGTCTTCCAATAGTAGGAAAATTTGTTTCTCCGATTATCTATACAGGTCCAGATTTCTTGTTTAAAGCAAGCAAGGATATTGTGAAAGATGTTAAGGCAAAACAATGCGAAGTGGGTTGGAATCTTGGCATTGGCTTGGAATTAATGAAGCACGTTCAGATTCAAGGCGGATATTGTTTCGGTCTTAGCAATATTGCTGATTATACCGGTAAGTTCGGTCTTAACATTCCTAATGATGTTAATTATAAGAGCAAGAAAAACTACTGGACTATAACTGCAGCTTATCTTTTCTAAAAATTTATTTCTTTGATGAAGAAACTTGTTTTGGCCCTTATAGCCTTATTGTGTGGCTTGGGAGCTAATGCAGAACTCCGTTGGGGCCCGACTGCAAGCGTAAATTTCAATACATTTCACTGGAAGGAGCCTCTCCTTGAGACTCATCTTCGCACCGGTTTTGATGCCGGAATCATGACTGAAATCATGATCCCGGGTATCGGTTTCGGTGTAGATGCCGGGCTCACATACGGTATGCGCAGTGCAAAAGTGAATTTTGGAGAGTGGAAGATATGGAACACTGATGGATTCGGAAATGAAACTGTCACTGTTCACACTATTAATATTCCTCTACATCTAAGGTTCAAATATACTCGCCTTGAAGGTGTGGAAGAAACCATTGCTCCTTTGGTATATGCCGGTCCGGTTTTCACTTTCAATGCTGCGGGAAACTGCAAGGCTCTTGAACAACCGGTTGGCACTGTTTCCCTCGATTTCGGACTCGGTTGCGAACTATTCCAGAAATTGCAGGTTACTGTCGGTTATCTGTGGGGTCTTAGTTACTCTACGCGAACCATTAAACTTGAAAATCTTTCAGGGCGTGCCGACGGTTTCCGTGTGAATCTCGCATACTTCTTCTAAAGATATGAATATTGAATTCATTAAAAGAGGCGCGGCGACGCGCCTCATACTTTTATTTGCCGGATGGTCTACCGATGCCCGGTATTACAGCGACTGTATCGTAGATGGTTGGGACACAGCCGTAGTTAGTGATTACCGCGATTTGGCTCTTCCCGAACTTCCGGCTCAATACTCTACAATATATATTTTCGCATACTCTCTTGGTGTCTTCGCAGCTTCTCAGTGCAATATAGATGCCGCAGCCCGAATAGCCATATGCGGTTCTGAATTCCCTGTGTCTGACGAATACGGGATCCCTTCAAATGTCTATAAAGCCACAGCAGACGGATTAGATACCAATTCTTTGAAAAAATTCCATCGTAGAATGGCAGGCGATAGGGCTTCAATAAGCAGAATAGATCCAATGCTGCCGGAATCTCCCGATATCGATGCATTAAAAAATGAATTATACGCAATTGCGGCAGCCCAAAGCAAGATGCAACCTGTGTCAAAATGGGATAAGGTATACATTGCTAAGCAAGACCGTATATTCCCTTTTGAGAATCTCAATAGATATTGGTCAAAATTCCCGGAAACTGTGAAAGTCGATGTTGATTCCTCTCATGCCATAGAAATTCCCCAAATTATAAAAGACGTCATTCCTAATCCTACCCTGATTGGGGAGGGATTCTCTATTGCTACTGAAACATACAAAAAAAATGCATTAGTCCAGGCAGAAATTTGCGATAGAATAGGAGAAATATTAAAGAAAAAATTACGTGAAAGACAGTCACCTGTCGATTCATTGCTTGAAATCGGAGTAGGAAGAGGTTTGCTGACAGAAGTTTGGCAAAACATCCTCAAGCCAACCAAAGCAACTTTCGTAGATCTCTTGCCAATGCCTGAATTTGGCATAGCAAAGAAAGAAGAATACATAGTGGCAGATGCGGAAGAATGGATAAAAGGTTCTTCATCAAAATATGATGTTATTCTAAGTGCCTCGACAATCCAATGGTTTGCCAATCCTATAAATTTCATACGCACGGTGAAGTCTCGTCTTAACACCGGAGGTTTCGCTATCATCTCATCATTTACAAAAGGCAACCTGCATCAACTCGACGAAATCAGACCATGTCCACTCATCTACCATTCTGCAGAAGAATACAAGCAGATTTCGGATATCACAGCCGAAGAGTGGGAGCGAACCCTTAATTTTTCATCTCCAAGAGAAATGTTGATGCATCTTCGTCACACCGGAGTCTCACCGCGCCGCTCCTCCTCATCCATCCCCCTTTCCACATTTCCAACTAAATTGACCTACCGTCCAATTATCCTGCTTATTCATGCTTCTCAACCTCAATAGAAATCCGTTGACTTTTATGACTCATATGTAGAACCCCCTTTGAAAGTCATAAAAATAGGCATCGCGAATACATAAGCAAATATTGAAAAGAGAAGTCCACCCATACTCCCGACTGCGAAAGTAAACCAAAAGTCGCCGTCATCCTTCCTGTCGAAAAGGAACGGCACCAAGCCGAGGATGGTTGACAATATGGTAAGGAATACTGGAACAGCCTTGTTCCGAAATGCTTGGAGATATATGCATATCATGTCTCCATTATTGTCATTTTTCAAAAGTCCTCGATATTCATACATCTGGTAGATTCCCGCGTTAACAACTATACCCGCTAAAAGAACCATCGAAGCAAATCCTCCGTTTCCAAAAGGTATTCCTGTGAAATAGAAAGTCAGGAAAGTGCCTATGAATGATACGGGAATGAGGCTTATGATTACAAGAGGTAGGGTAAACGATTCGAACAGGATGGCGCATATAAAGTAGATGATCACTGCCACAAGAAGCAGCAACCAATACTGAGTACCCTCATCCTTATTCCAACCGTAGGTGGTGTTAAGGCATCTGAATCCAACCGGGAATTTTGAATTGAACTCGTCGGTGACTTTCTCTATAAGTTTGTTGGAGTAATTCCACGAACCAAGCACATTGAAAGCGACTCTAAGCACATATTCCTGATTCTTGCGCGGGATACTGTTCTTAGCCTGTCTGCGCGAGATATTCATATAGTTGGAAAGTCGTGTCGGATTTCCATTTACGTCTATATAAGAGTTTTCAAGTTGCCACAGGTCAAACTTGTCGTTTCGCTTTGAATGCAGCTGGATATCTGAATCTATATATTTGTCCCGGTATCTGCCAAGCTCCCTTTCCGCAAGTAACTCGCTCAGTGAAGCATGAGCTGCACCTATAGGAAACCGGTCGAGTGCAATCCTCTCCTTGTCGTAGGTCATAAACAATTCATCCTCCTGATTCTCATGTCCGGGAGTCTCGATGATTATGTCCTGCACTCTCGGATTCTGTTGCAGTTGTTTTGACATCTCTTCCGCAAAACGATAGAGACGGTCATAGTTGTATCCGACTATCTCGATGCGGTGTGATCGGTAGGCAAGATTGAGCGAATTGCTGAAACCGCGCTCGCTGACTCCGTATGTGCTCCAGTCTGCCCCTCCAAGGGATATCAACTGACCGATTACCTTATTCTCCAATTGATACGGGAATCCTGTGTTTCGTGCTTCTTCCTTAAATTCCACCTCTATTTGTCCGCCCCACCATCCGATATTGGTTTCAAACTTCTCTATCTCCGAAAACTGCGATAAAAAACGCTCTATATGCAGCATCTTGTCGTTAAGCTCATGCATGCTTCCCCCTACAGGCATTTTGCCGCGTATGTTAAGTTTTTTCTCATTCTCATCAGGACGTCGGTCGGAACTTGTAGTGATATGATCTGCAAAAAGGCGCATAGTGCCTCCAAGATACTTGGAAAGTGGGTCCTTAAGTTTACGCACAAAAAAATCGCTTCCGAGACTCGCATTGTATGCTTTCTCATACCATCGGAGTTCCCTTCGCTCATCTTGCGGAAGATATATGTTCCCTTCATCACCGAGTTTGTCAGGCAGTGCATGGAATGGAATGCCGAAAAGAAGGATCAAAATTATAATGTAAATCCATTTACGTTTCTGAGTGAATCGAATGTATTTTCCATAAAGATTGAGTGCCTTACTACCCATGGAAGCCCCCCTACCCCCTAAAGGGGGAGAATCGGATGACCAAACTCCCCCTTTAGGGGGTTGGGGGGCTTCTATAAGTGCCGGCACAAAGAGAAGAGCCACAATAAGCGACACTCCGAGATTGATTATGATTATCCAAGAGAAATCATGCAGGTCTTTCTGCAGTTGTTCCGGCAGAAAGAAGATGATTACAAGAGCTCCGATTGTCGTGAGCAATGCCGCAAGTATTGCAATGAACGCGTTTCGATCGCGGTGTCGCAGATAATGGTCTACCATCACTATCGATGAGTCTATTATGATTCCAAGCGACACAGTGATTCCTGCAAGTGCGAAAGTATGCAGCCTTATGTCCGCCAGCCAGTAGATCAGGACGGCAATAAGAATATTTGCCGCAAGGGTTACGGAAACAAGAAACAGATATTTCCATCTCCTCCGTATCAACCATATGAATATAAGCAGGATCAGCAGTGACATCAGGCTTCGGCGTACGAGTGTACGCAGCTCAGTCTCCTGCTTGTCGGCGGCATTGAATGTGAGGGTTAGATACACACCCTTCTTAAGAT
>CAMWQF010000061.1 GCA_947176285.1 uncultured Porphyromonadaceae bacterium | reverse complement strand
AGATGACAGCAGTGTAGTTGTTGCGCTGAGCCATTTCAACTGCGCGGAGAGTCTCAGTGAGAGAACCGATCTGGTTAACCTTAACGAGGATAGAGTTAGCGCAACCTTCAGCGATACCCTTCTCGAGATACTTAACGTTAGTCACGAAGAAGTCGTCACCTACGAGCTGGCAACGGTCGCCGATAAGATCTGTAAGGATCTTCCAGCCTTTCCAGTCGTTTTCGTCCATACCGTCTTCGATAGAGTCGATAGGATATTTAGTGATGAGTTCCTCAAGATATTTAGCCTGCTCTTCGCTAGTGAGTTTCTTGCCGTTAACTTCCTTTTCAGCACCGTTCTTGAGGTGAGTGTAGTCATAAACGCCATCCTGATAGAACTCAGAAGAAGCACAGTCAAGACCGATAGTCACGTCTTTTCCAGGAACATAGCCAGCCTTCTTGATAGCTTCAACGATTACGTTGAGAGCATCTTCAGTACCGTCAAGTTTAGGAGCGAAACCACCTTCATCACCTACTGCAGTGGAAAGGCCACGAGCCTTGAGAACACTCTTGAGATTGTGGAATACTTCAGTACCCATACGAATACCTTCCTTGAAAGAAGGAGCACCGATAGGACGGATCATGAATTCCTGGAAGCAGATAGGAGCGTCAGAGTGAGCGCCACCGTTGATGATGTTCATCATAGGAACGGGGAGAACGTAAGTGTTGCAACCACCGATGTACTTGTAAAGAGGAAGGTCAAGGTAGTTGGCAGCAGCTTTAGCAACAGCGAGAGAAACGCCAAGAACAGCGTTAGCACCGAGGTTGCTCTTAGTGTCAGTTCCGTCGAGCTTAAGCATAGCCTCGTCGATACCGATCTGATCAAGAGCTGAATGACCGATAAGAAGGTCGCGGATAGGACCGTTTACGTTAGCAACTGCTTTGAGAACGCCTTTGCCCATGTAGCGGCTCTTGTCGCCGTCGCGGAGCTCGAGAGCTTCGTTTTCGCCTGTAGATGCTCCGGAAGGAACAGCTGCACGGCCCATAACGCCTGATTCGAGGATTACGTCAACTTCTACTGTCGGATTGCCGCGTGAGTCAAGAATCTCACGACCTTTGATGTCTGCTATTTTCATAATTTTAATATAATTAATTTAGAATTTTGAATTTAGAATTTTAAATTATAAAATCAGAATTCAAGTTATTATCAGTCTGCATAAGGCTCTACAAGTGAGTGTCCTTTTCAATCGGCAAAATTAGTGATTTTTTTTGAGATATGGAAAGAAAATGGATAAAAAATAAATTAAAATTGGTCTGATTAGTCTAATTGGGCTAATTAGTCGAATTAGACCGGACTATAAAACTGATTTGATGATAGAATTGGGGTATCAAAGTGTTTTATTGGTATGGAAGGGAATTCGGTATTATTGAGCGGAAGACAGTTGGCTGAAATAGCCATAGGGGCGTTGCCTTTCAATCCACTTGAAGGGCAGGCTTTGGCCCTCTATAAGATGGCAGAATATGTCATGGCAGGGATGTGGCGCGACGTATTCGTGCTGAATGGATATGCCGGCACAGGAAAGACAAGTGTCATAGCCGCGCTAATCAAAGCACTATCCCACTGCAAGATAAAGAGTGTGGTGCTTGCTCCAACCGGAAGGGCGGCTAAAGTGGCTGGAGGAATGTCGCAGAAACCAGCATCAACTATCCATCGACGTATCTACCATGTGGAAACCACAAGCACAGGAATGTCTGTAAAATTAAGTCCCAACCGAGACCAAAACACCATATTTATCATAGACGAGGCTTCATTGATCACAGACGGCAGCCGGGGAAGCCTATTAAAAGACCTTATCAAATATGTGTATTCCGGACAGGGCTGCAAAATGATTCTTGTGGGTGACACTGCGCAGTTGCCACCGGTGGGACAAAGCGATTCCCCTGCCATGAACCTTAACAGACTCAAGCAATTAGGACTTGCTCCTTTCTCCCATACGCTTGATGTGCCTGTGCGTCAGGCTGCTGAAAGCGGAATACTTTATAATGCTACTATCGTAAGACAGATTCTTGAGAAATTACAGAAATTAGAGCCGAGTGGGATAGCTGAAGGTCAGTTGCCTTTAAAATTAGATGGTTTTCCTGATATAAAAGTCGTCAGCAGCATGGATTTGGCTGACGAACTTAGCACATCATGGAGCACAGCAGGACCGGAGGAAACCCTAATTGTCACAAGAAGCAACGGCAGGGCAAACCGTTTCAACCAAGCTATCAGAAACATGGTGATGTATGCCGAAGAACCTCTGCAGCAAGGGGATAGACTTGTGATAGCCAAGAATGACTATTATTGGGGACGCCAGAACAAGTTGAAAACCTTCTTGGCTAATGGAGAAACAGTTACAGTGCAATGGGTAGGTCGGCCTGAGAAGATGTATGGAAGATGGTTTGTCGATACAGAATTAGCTCTTGCAGATGGACAGGAGATGAGCGCCAAAATAATGCTGAGGTCTCTGATGGTTGAGGGTCCAGCAATCCCGAGATCAGAAATGGAACAATTTTTCCAACATGTCATCAATGAGGAGGAAGGAGAAGGCCCTACAGAAAAGATAATGGCTGCGATGGAAAATCCTTATTACAATGCCCTGCAAGCAAAGTATGCTTATTGCGTCACTTGCCACAAAGCACAGGGGGGACAATGGAAACACGTCTATATCGACATGGGTGGAATACCTGCTGATGCAATGGGAACTGATTTCTACCGTTGGCTATATACCGCACTGACCAGGGCTACAGAAAAGGTGTTTCTTTTAGGAGTAACACGTAATGCATAATGCATAGTTGATTTCGTTGGGGATAATGCTTGATAGAGCATGTTCTGGCATGATATATCATGATGAACGATGAAAAAATACACGATGGCGTAATTTTCTCAATTCTCAATTATTAATTCTCAATTATTTTTAGTAATTTTGCAGTCTGAAAGGGCATTAGGTGTCTTTTCAGGTGAGTTAGGTAGAAAAAATTAAAGGTAAAAAACTTAAAAAGACATGAAAGCATATGTATTCCCGGGCCAGGGTGCCCAGTTTGTTGGTATGGGAAAAGACCTATACGAAAATAATGCGGAAATCCGCGACATGTTTGAGAAAGCAAATGAAATCCTCGGTTTCCGAATCACCGACCTTATGTTTGAAGGCACAGAAGAAGACCTCCGTCAGACAAAGGTGACACAACCGGCAATCTTCCTTCACAGTGTGGCTCTTGCGAAGAGCCTTGGCGATGAATTCAAGCCGGATATGGTAGCGGGCCACAGCCTCGGAGAATTTTCTGCTCTTGTAGCGTCCGGAGCCCTAAGTTTTGAAGAGGGCCTTAAGCTAGTGAGCAAGCGTGCTCATGCAATGCAGAAAGCATGCGAAAAGCAGCCGTCAACAATGGCAGCCGTACTCGCACTTCCTGATTCAAAGATTGAAGAGATCTGTGACGGAATAGAAGAGGTAGTTGTTCCAGCAAACTATAACTGTCCCGGACAGGTTGTGATTTCAGGTTCTATCGAAGGCATCGACAAGGCTTGTGAGCAACTTCTTGCAGCCGGAGCCAAGCGTGCGCTGAAACTGAAAGTTGGAGGTGCTTTCCACTCCCCTCTTATGCAGCCGGCACAGGAAGAACTCACTGAGGCTATAGAAACAGCAAAGTTTGAGACTCCGAAATGCCCGGTATATCAGAATGTTGACGGCAAACCTCATACTGACCCGGAAGAAATCAAAGCCAACCTCATCAAGCAACTTACAGGAGCTGTTCGTTGGACTCAGGATGTAGAGGCTATGATAGCAGATGGTGCAGATGAATTCATCGAACTCGGTCCGGGCAATGTGCTTCAGGGACTCGTAAAGAAAATCAACAAGACTGTAGCAACAAGCGGCAAACAGTAAGTGGTTTAGAGGGTTTAAATGGTTTAAGGGGTTTAAGAATAATGCTAGAATTTAAACTTTTAAACTACTTAAACTATTTAAACTAATTAACTCAATATAGCATAAATATGAATATAGCGATAGTTGGAGCAAGCGGTGCTGTAGGACATGAATTCCTGCGCGTGCTTGACGAGCAGAACTTTCCCATAGACAATCTTCGTCTTTTCGGCTCCAAGAGGAGTGCCGGAAGCGAGATGGAATTCCGCGGAAAGAAATATATAATTGAAGAACTCACACCGGACTCTGACTTCAGTGGAGTTGACATAGCTTTCACATCAGCCGGAGCCGGCACTTCGAAGGAATATGAGAAAGTAATCACCAAGCATGGCACTCTGATGATCGACAATTCATCTGCCTTCCGCATGGATAATGATGTGCCTTTGGTAGTTCCGGAAGTGAATGGTGCAGATGCTCTTGATCGTCCACGTAATGTGATAGGCAATCCAAATTGCACTACAATCCAAATGGTTGTAGCGTTGAAACCTATCAATGATCTTTCAAAGATTAAGAAAGTGCATGTAGCAACTTATCAGGCTGCAAGCGGAGCCGGTGCAACTGCAATGGCTGAACTTGAGAATCAGTATAAGGAATTGGCTGCTGGGAAAAAACCAACTGTAGAGAAGTTTGCACATCAGCTTGCATTCAATCTTATTCCTCATGTAGATGTATTCCTTGACAATGACTACACTAAAGAGGAGATGAAGATGTATAACGAGACGCGAAAGATCATGCACAGCGATGACATTGCTGTGAGTGCCACATGCGTCCGCGTTCCGGTTCTTCGAGCTCACAGTGAAGCCATTTGGATAGAAACTGAGAAGCCTCTTGAAATCTCAGAAGTTCGCAAAGCTTTTGAGAATGCAGAGGGTCTTGTGGTTGTAGATAATCCTGCTAACAAGGAATATCCTATGCCTCTGTTTGTAGCCGATCATGACCCGGTGTATGTAGGACGTCTGAGGAAAGACCTTGCAAATCCCAATGGACTGACATTCTGGGTGGTAGGCGACCAGATCAAGAAGGGTGCTGCACTTAATGCAGTTCAGATAGCCCAATGGCTACTTAAACATGACCCCAGATTTAATGCATAATTGGCTTCGCCCAAGCTAAAGCAAGTCATAATGCATAATGCATTATCATTCGGTCAATGCAATCTATCGGATTCAGGTATCTTGACTACGGAATCTTAAAATTTATTAAAACGATAAGAAATGGCAACTGTCAGCGAACAAACTGGCAGTTGCCGTTGTTTTAAAGGTGTAAGTAAAGTAAGAAATTAGTTTCATGATGTTAGGTTAGTAAAATGTATTATGGAAAGCACTTAGCGGCATTCATTTGTGAAAATGGATGCCGCTTCTTTTAATTTCCTTCTAAAAAATGGACCTTATTCGTGATTATCTTCTTCAATAAGGAAATCTTCGATGGTGCGCGTTTTGGATGAGAATGATGCCCCGATTTTAAAGATTCGTCTATGGTCGGTCTGGAATTTTCGTGAATAGTTCTTCTCTTTGATCTGATCAAGAGCCTGACGGGCTGTTCCGTCGAATTTCAGTTCAATGATGTAGATGAATCTAAAAGTCTCAATCGTAAGGTCTATACGACCATCTGACGTTCTATCCTCCACCTTTGCATTTGCTCCAATCAAAGAAAGAATAACATAAACGGCATTCTGGAAGTTGTTCTCGGAGTCCATCTTCATCTCATAGGAAATACCCGCGAAAAAAGCCTCCAGAGTCTTCATAAATCTGTCAGGCTTACCCATATTCATACTTGCTATCAGATCTCTGATCTTCCCTTCAACAGAACCTCTCTTTATCTTGACATATAATGGCAAAAGAACCCGCGACAAATCATTCTTGACCTCATTGTTGGGAATGCCAAGTGTGACGGTATTGGTAAGGTTGTCGTAATCCTTAATGGTAAGATACCCTGTTTGATATAACAATGCCAATGGGTCGGCATTCTTCAGGTCTAATCCCACAAGCGACTGGAGATCACATTGCTTATTGAAAAACTCTTCCAAATCAGCATCAATATTATGCAGACATTCTGCTACAACAGAAGCGCCACCAGTCATACTCCAATAATTTGCAATCATCTTTTTAGACAGACAATTCAATACAGACCATGGATTATAGATGTCACTGCCTTTGGGGGCAAATCGATATCCATCGTAGTTACGCTTTAGGCGAAGTTTAGCATCTTCATACGACAATTCCATTTCTTCTGCTAAAGATTGAATTCCACCCTTGAAATTATCAATCAGTTCCTTCTCCGTAATACCGCATATATCGGCATAATCATTGTCGAAGGAAATGTCGTTAAGGTTATTGAGGTCAGAGAAAACACTGAGTTTGCTGAAACGACTCACACCTGTGAGGAAAACAAGTTTTATATGCTCAGCAGAACTTTTGAAGTTTGAGTATATTGAAGCAAGTTTAGCACGGTAATGCTCAAAGTTCTCTTCTTTGTTGAGGTTGCCGACAAGTGGCTTATCGTATTCGTCAACGAGAATTACCACCTGCTTACCTGATTTCCTATGAGCTGACTCTATAATATTATGAAACCTTGTGGACAAGGGTTCCACTATATTATCCACTTCATATTCTTTCTCCCATTTTCTGAATATATTGTCAAGGACTCCGTCAAGAATCCCAGGTTCGGCAAATCTATCAGTATTCAAATCAAGGCGAAGAACAGGATATTCAGCCCAATCCCAGTCAATTGTATCAACGTGAAGACCATTGAACAGATTCCTCTCTCCCCTGAAAAAATATTCGAGTGTAGACAGGAAGAGACTCTTCCCGAAACGTCTCGGACGCGCCAGGAAATAATACTTACTTTTGCTTCTTATCATCTTCTCTATGAAAGCCGTCTTATCTACATAGTAGGCATCTTCTTCGCGAAGAATCTTGAAGTTCTGCTGACCTATTGGATATCTGTCCTCGTAAATCATAATTCGAAGTTTTCTGCAAATTTAATCATTTATAAATTAAACTCCAAATCCATTTAAAGAAATCTCAATGAAATCAACAATCAGTTGGAATCTGATAATCTAATGGATAATTCATTTTTCGAAAGTTCTAATTAATTCACACAGAGAGCGCAGAGGGGCAGAGGCTTACAAGTATTTAAGCCTACGCTCAGTATTAGCGACTAGGGTCGCAGTATTAACTCTCTGCGCAGTATTAATGGCTTCACGACTATCTTTTAGCAAGTACGCAAAGGATTGCGGGCTGCTTCGCATCGCCTGGAGCACGCAGAGAATAAGCGTAGTTCCTGCGCTAAGAAATTTCAAATCAATATTCCCAAAGAAGTTAAACTTGAATTGAGAAAAATCATAATAATTGTAATTCCGGGGTAAATCGGCGTCCGCCTTGGCGCAAATATAAAAAGAAAATTTGAAAAAGGGGCTGTGTCGTAATGAATTGCACCCCAAAAGTTAGAAAAAAAACTTTTGGGGTGCAGTTCAGTTTGACACACCCTCCACATATTATACATTAAAACTCGCACACGACTATTTCAGGGCGGCGATGGAGGCGCGGATTGCGGCTATCTTTTCGGTGGCGTCGCTTTGCTTTTTGCGCTCGAGGGCGATTACTTGCTCGGGGGCGTTGGCTACGAAACGCTCGTTGGAGAGTTTCTTTTCTACGCCTGCGAGGAAACCTTCATAGCGCTTCAGTTCTTTCTCAAGTTTGGCGAGTTCTTCTTCTACATTGATTTTATCTGCGAGCGGAACACTATATTCTACAGGTCCTACCAAGAATGCTACTGAAGTTGCACCCTTTTCTTCAATGGGCTTGATATCTTTTACGTTACCCATCTTCAGTAAGACTGAATCAAGAGAGCCGTCGTGCTGTCCCTTCACTTCAACTGAAATCTCCTCTTTATTGGCTATCTGACGCTGCTTGCGAATGGCGCGAAGTCCGGTGATGATCTCTTTGAGAGTCTCAAACTTTGCAAGAAGCGCTTCATCTACTTCTCCTGGAGCAGGAAGAGTAGTGTTCATGATGCTGTCACCGTCCTTACGTTCAGCCAAGTGCTGCCAGAGTTCTTCGGTAATGAATGGCATAAAGGGATGGAGAAGTTGGAGAAGCATCTCGAAGAATTTCATAGTCTCTTCGTATGTCTTTCCATCAATCGGACTGCCATATGCGGGCTTGATCACTTCAAGATACCAGCTTGAGAATTCGTCCCAGAAGAGTTTGTAGACAGCCATCAGGGCTTCCGAGATGCGGAACTTGCCCATTAGGTCTTCTACCTCTATCATAGTCTTATGCAACTGAGAGCGGAACCAATCGACTGCTATCTTGGAACTTTCGGGCTGCGGGATGTCATTATCCACGCTCCATCCTTGGATAAGACGGAATGCATTCCATATCTTATTGGCGAAGTTACGACCCTGCTCTACAAGGGCATCATCATACATGATATCGTTTCCTGCAGGAGCAGAAAGCATCAAGCCCATACGAACTCCATCGGCTCCAAACTTATCAATGAGTTCAAGAGGATCGGGAGAGTTACCAAGAGACTTGCTCATCTTTCTGCCGATCTTATCGCGCACAATACCCGTGAAATAAACGTTGCTGAAGGGTTTGTCTCCTACATACTCATAACCTGCCATTATCATACGGGCTACCCAGAAGAAGATGATGTCCGGACCTGTAACGAGAGTAGCAGTTGGATAGTAGTATTTCAACTCTTCATTGTTCGGATCGAGTATGCCGTTGAAGAGCGTAATAGGCCAGAGCCAGGAACTGAACCATGTGTCGAGCGCACCCTCATCCTGAACGAGATCATCAAGTTGGAGTTCAAGACCGCTTTCCTTACGTGCTTTTTCCAGAGCCTGTTCCTTGGTCTCCCCTACTGCAATGCGGGTTTCGCCATCAACATCATAGTAATATGCCGGGATGCGATGTCCCCACCAAAGCTGGCGGCTAATACACCAGTCCTGTATGTTTTCAAGCCAGAGACGATATGTAGTCTTATACTTTTCAGGAACAAACTTGATGTAGTCTTCCATCACCGGAGCGAGAGATATCTCGGCAAAGTGACGCATGTTGATAAACCACTGTAGGGATAGGCGCGGTTCGATGGCGACTTTTGTACGCTCTGAGTAACCGACATTGTTGGTATAGTCTTCCACCTTTTCCATCAGTCCGGCTTCTTCAAGGTCTTTTGCTATTTGCTTTCTTACCTCAAAGCGGTCCATTCCTGCATATTTGCCTCCATGCTCATTGAGAGTGGCATCTTCGTTGAAGATATCAATAGTCTCAAGATTATGAGTCTTGCCGAGCATGTAGTCATTTTTGTCATGTGCCGGAGTCACTTTCAAGCAGCCGGTGCCGAAATCAATCTCTACATAACGGTCTTCAATGACAGGAATTTCGCGGCCTACGAGAGGCACAATAACCTTCTTGCCTTTTAACCACTCATTTTTAGGGTCCTTAGGATTGATACACATAGCGGTATCACCCATGATAGTCTCAGGACGTGTTGTGGCTACAACTGCATAGCGTCCTTCAGGATCATCGGCTACATAATAACGGAGATAGTAGAGTTTGGAATGCTCCTGAACGAAGTTTACCTCATCGTCGGATATTGCAGTGCGATTCTTGGGATCCCAGTTCACCATACGCAGACCACGATAGATGAGACCTTTATCATAAAGGTCGCAGAAAACCTTTGTCACGCTTTTGGAACGGAGTTCATCCATAGTGAATGCAGTGCGATCCCAGTCGCAACTTGCACCAAGCTTGCGGAGTTGCTGAAGGATTATGCCACCATGGGTATGGGTCCAGTCCCATGCATGTTCGAGGAATTGCTCACGAGTAAGATCAGTCTTTTTGATACCTTGCTCAGCAAGTTTTTGAATCACCTTGGTCTCTGTTGCTATAGCAGCATGGTCGGTGCCGGGAACCCAAAGCGCATTCTTGCCCATCATGCGTGCACGACGAATAAGGATATCTTGGATAGTATTATTGAGCATGTGGCCCATGTGCAGCACACCCGTAACGTTTGGAGGGGGGATTACAATGCAATAGGGTTCACGCTCATCGGGAACGGAATGAAACATTTTATGGCGTTCCCAGTATTCATACCACTTGTCTTCAACCTCATGCGGGTTGTATTTAGTAGCTAATTCACTCATGTCTTTTTACTTATTTTGCTTTTAAAGTGCAAAATTAGTAAAAATAATTGAGAATTGAGAATTTTGAATTTAGAATTTTGAATTATTGAGAATTGAGAAATAGAGTTTCGATTTTTCTAAAAGGTGGAGCAGTGAGATTGGGGAGGATGTTGGGATGATTGAGGCGCGGTGTGCCGCCATTCCGAGGATTTCTTCCGGAGTGTGATGGGCGCGGAGGTATTCCATAGATAGGGATTTGTCGCGTTTTGAGAGACGAATACCCTTCTCGTTGCATACGAGTGGGACGTGTGCGAATTCCGGTGGCGTATAGCCGAGGAGACGGTAAAGATATATCTGCTGAGCGGCTGAAAGAAGGAGATCGTCGCCACGCATCACTTCTGTCACACCCATCAAGGCATCGTCGACCACTACTGCCAACTGATAAGACCATGCTCCATCGCCACGCCTTACAATGAAATCTCCGCAATGGCGAGCGAGATTGACAGTTTGCATTCCTTTGATTCGGTCAGTAAAGGTGATTTCCTCATCAGGCACAGCAATACGCACGGCTGCCCGATTTTTTTCTATATATGGAGATGGCAAGACAGCAGGACGGCAAGTGCCTTTATACACTACCCTTCCGTCTGATTCGTGAGGAGCCTGCGTGGCGAGGATGTCGGCGCGGGTACAGGAGCATGGATAACAGAGTCCAGTGCTTTTCAGACGATCTAATGCCTCTTCATAGAAATGATGGCGTTTGCTTTGCAAGTATGGACCATTAGGACCTTTTCCGTCGAGCCCACCTTCATCCCACTCGAATCCAAGCCAATGGAGATCATCCTCAATCATTCGGGCATATTCCAACTTGGAGCGCTGAGGGTCGAGATCCTCTATGCGAAGGATCCATTTTCCACCCCTCGACTTTACAGAAAGCCACGAGAGAATAGCCGTGTATATGTTGCCGAGATGCATCCTGCCTGATGGCGACGGGGCGAAGCGACCTACGATTTCTTTCAAAATATTAAATTTTTGAGATTAAATATTTGAGAAAAGAGATTAGAGATTAAATATTTAGGAAAGTGAATGTTTTACTATGATATATCTTGATTAGACATGATATATCATGATTGGTTACACTGTTAAAGAAACGATGTAACTATTCAGCGAATAGCGACCAGCGATAATATCTGTTGCCAACGATGAAAT